>NHEP01000090.1 GCA_002171515.1 bacterium TMED88
CCCGTTCAATGAGCCAGGCCGAGCCATCCGTCGAACCCTCGATGGATGGCCGGGCAGCGGAATGCCTAAGGCAATAATAGTTAACTCATTGTACCATTTTTCGATGGGTTCATGAAAGTCTTCGGCGTAACGGATCGCGTTTTGGATGGCGACGGATTTTTTGGATCACGCCCGACGCCTTGATGCGGCTCGCGATGTTGCCTTGGATCACGGGCTTTTTGAAAGCGCTCGCTAGAATCCCGGCGGAGTTTTGTTCAGCGTTCCGCGTCCCTTTGTGCGAATCAAGTTGAGAGGAAAGAACATGTCCGGCCCGCTTAGCGGATTTAGAGTTGTCGACTTCTCGGCCGTCATCAGCGGCCCTCTCGCGTCCATGATTCTGGCCGATCAGGGTGCAGAAGTGATTAAAGTCGAAGCCCCCGGCCGTCCGGATCTCCTGCGCAAGGAGTGGTATGGGCGGGGCGGCTTGACTTCGATGTTCGCAAACTGCAACCGGGGGAAACAAAGCATCGCGATCGATCTCGCGACCCAAAAGGGACTTGATGTTGCGTATCGCCTTTGTGACCGTGCTGATGTCGTTCTTGAAAATTATCGTCCGGGTGTCATGGAGCGCCTCAAGCTTGGCCCCGAAACTTTGCATGCACGCAACGAACGTCTGGTGTACTGCCGAATCACGGGTTACGGCCAGACGGGGCCATGGTCGCATAAGCGTGCCTATGACCCCGTCACCCAGGCCGCCACCGGCTATGTGGCCATTCAAAATAACCCCGACGTGCCGATTCCTGATCTGGTTCGTAACGCCCTGGTGGACAAGGCCACGTCGCATTCCGCCGCTCAAGCCATCACAGCGGGACTTTTGGCCCGTGAGCGGGGCGAGTTGGGGCAGACGATTGAACTCTCGCTGATCGACTCCGGTCTCGCATTTTTCTGGCCCGACGGGATGATGAAGAACACCATGATGGGGGAAGGTGTTCGAGAAGGCCCTGCGCTGTATGACCGATATCAGCTCACCGAGACCAGCGACGGTCATATTGTGATGTGGGCCGGTGGGGACAATGAATGGCATGCTGTTTTTCGTTGTCTGGATCGGCCAGAGCTCTGTGACGATGAGCGTTTTGCGACAGGGGCCGCCCGGGTCAAGAACGGTGAAGCGCTGGCCACTATTCTTCATCAAGAATTCAGCCGACGAACCACCGCCGAGGTGGTGAAGCGCATGGAAGAAGAACAGGTGCCCGGGGGTCCGGTTCTCTCCCTGGATCAGGTCCCTGAAAACGTACAGATTGCCCACAACGAAACGGTCTATGAGGTCGAGCATCCGACCGCGGGCCGCATGCGGCAATGCCGTCCCGCCGCGCGCTTCTCTCGAACTCAGGCGGAGCGCCGGCCTCCGGCCCCGCTACTGGGAGAACATACCGATGAGGTCCTCGCCGATCTCGGTTTTGCCGCAGATCAGATCGCCGGGCTACGCGACTCAGGCGTTGTCAGTTGATCAGGCCTCTCACTGTGAGCCAGCGTCGAGCCATTCGAGCACCCTTTTTTTAAACGCTTCTCTGTGTTCGGCCCATGGATGAGGTGAATCCACGAACAGGGTCGAGCCTTCGAGCAGAGACATCAGCAACAGTCCATCGATCTCCGGATTGAGGTTGCCGGCCTCGCGGAGTGATTTTTTCATGCGCTCATAGTAAGCGCCGTAGATGTCGTCGAGGGCGGATTTCAGTGCGGGCTCAATCTGCGCCATGGCCCAAAGCTGGGGAAAGAGCCGACTCGAGTGAAGTCGCGAGCCCGGTGGATCATCGAGATTGAAATTCACGATATCCCGAAGATTCGGTTCCTCTGCAGAACCTTTCGTCTGTTCGAAAGCGTGCCGGTATTCTTCGGACACGAATTCGGCGAGTTCGGTGATGAGGTCGCTCCATGTCGGGAAATAGTATTGAAGCGCACCCAGCTTCAGCCGACTTTTGCGAGCCAGTGCTCGAAGGGTGAGCTTCGAGTAGCCCTCGCTGGCGATGATTTCGATCGCCGCTTCCAAAATCTCACGCCTTCGATTGATCAGCTCCACGTCGAGTACGAGCCGCCGGTGTATTTGTGCCTTGACATGTCAGGTGACAGGTTAGAGCATTGGGCTGAATTGTGTTCGAGTCACTCGGCGATTTGAGAAGGATCTAAGTCAGTGCAGATCACCCGGCGAGATTTTTTGAATGGAATCGCGATTGGGGCCGGCACGAGTTTGCTGGGCCCCTCTGCTCTTTGGGGCGAGGTTCAGAAACCCGTCGCGGGCGTCAGTCCGATCCTCGCCGGGTATCCCCCCGCGCTCACGGGCATGCGGGGCAGTCACGAAGGGTCCTACGAAGTCGCCCATGCGTTGGCTTGGCGAGGCGAGAAGCCTTCCTCCTACGAGAAGTTGGACGAGCATTACGACCTGGTTGTTGTCGGCGCAGGAATCAGTGGCTTGGCGGCCGCCTGGATGTACCGCCAGAAGGTGGGGCCAGACGCCCGAATACTCATTCTCGACAACCACGATGATTTTGGGGGGCATGCAAAACGAAATGAATTCCATCACAAGGGTCGAATGCTACTGAGCCTCGGCGGGGCCCAGAATCTTGAAAATCCGAACAGCTTTGGCGAGGCGTCCAGCCAACTTTTGAAGGACCTCGGCATCGATCCCGACGCGATGGCGGCGGGGATGACAGAGCCTCACGCCCTATCTGATCTGAGCGTCGACAATGGCATGTCGATAAAGACGCCCAATGGTCATGTCACGGTCGGAGGCAACTGGCTGGCCTTTATGCACGGCGAGGGCGACTACAAGCCGGCGGTCCGGTCTTTACCCCTTCCGAAAGATCAGCAGGACAAGTTGATTGAGCTCTTTGGCGGTGACAAGGATTACCTCGACGAGCTCTCCTTGATGGAGAAGTACCGTTATTCAAAAACCGTGAGCTACAACCAATTCTTGAGTGAACGCGTCGGGCTGGACGCAAGATCCATGGGAATTCTCAATGCCCAACTTCTGATCCATCAGGGCCCGACAGGTTGGAATATGAGTGTCCTCGAGGCCTTGGCTTCGGGGATGCCCGGCCTGCAAGGGATGGGGTGGCTCGGGGAATGGGCGGATCGCCTCGCGTTCGGTGTTGCGCCAAAACTTTTCGAGATTCGCCAGTTTGCGGATGGCAACGCCACGGTGGCTCGCCTGATGGTCCTCAAAATGATTCCCGAGGTGGCGCCCTCGACCCAGGGCTTTGAGGATATTGCGGTCAGTCGATTCGACTACGACACGCTTGATCGAGCAACTCAGAGCACGCAAATTCGTCTCAACAGCACCGCGGTGGGCGTGCGTGAGACGCCGGATGGAAGCGTCGAAGTGGACTACGTGCAGGCTGGAAAGCCTTCACGCATTACCGCGGATCACGCGGTTCTGGCGTGTTACAACGCCCTGATTCCCCATCTGTGCCCGGAATTGCCCGAGCCCCAAAAAGAGGCGCTGCGTTACGGCGTCAAGATTCCCTTCGTGTATGCCAATGTGTTGCTCGACAACGGGCGGGCGACCTCCCAGCTTGGAATGACACGGACGTCCTGTCCGGACGATGCGTTTCAGATGATTACGACGGCGCCGCCGACGACCTGCGGCGGTTTCGAACCGCCTCGCGGACCGGATGATCCCGTCGTGATGCTGATGATGTCGAGTCCCACTCCGGCACAGCCGGGCGCTGGGGCGAGAGATGTTTTTCGTCTGGGTCGGCACGCGATCTACACCACCCCTTTTTCGACCTACGAAAAACAGGTCCGCGATCAGCTGCAGGGCATTCTCGGTGCGTACGGCTTTGATCATGAGCGGGATATTCGTGGCATCACGGTGAACCGGATTCCCCATGGTTATGCCTACGGCTACTTTGATCTAGACGACCCCGAATGGCCGGAAGGCGAGGCACCTCATGAAATCGGTCGCGCCCAGTTCGGTCGGATCTCCATTGCGAACACCGATTCGGAAGCCCGCCCCAATCTCGATGGCGCGGTCGACGCCGCGGCGCGGGCGATCAACGAGCAAACGCGAAGCCACGCCTGAAGAGGCCCGTCAACGGGGCGCCTGGCCCGCTCTGCGGAATGGACTTGAATCGTTGAGAAGCACCTTTTTGAGAAGTTGCGCGGCGAGATCCGGATCCTCTTGGGGGAAAAAGTGGCCCCCGTCAAAGAGGAAGACTTCGCCCTTGAGCGCATCGACTTGCATCTGATGAGACGCCTCGGGAAACGGGCTTTTGAGTCCGCGGACAATCGTACAGTGTGTGCCGGCCCCCGGAATTTCAGGCAGACGGTGCTCGATTGTGCCCGCCCCGATGGCCGAAAGGCACGTCGCGTAGTAACCGGCTTCGACAGCCGGCGGGCAGGCGAGTTCGTATTGGTTGTCCTCGCGGATGGTGAGTCCCCATCGCGCAAGAGCCTGCAGCGATTCCAGCGTAAAACGATCGAATGGGATCTTTGCGCGATAGCGCTCGATCAAGTCATCGGGGGTGCGCCAAACGGTTCGCCTTCTTGAACTTGCGGCCGATAGGCGTTGAACTCGGCGTTCGAGCATTTCGGGATCGACCGATGTGGCGGCGGCCTCGCAGACCACAAGGCGTGGAAAGAAGCCGGGCCGTTCAATCGCTGCGTGCAGCAGCACGCCTCCGCCAAGAGAATGTCCGATTCCAAAAGCCGACTGGACGCCGAGTTCGTCGAGGACGGCGAACACGTCCCCGGCCAAAGTCGCATAGCCGAAATCGGAAAGCTTGGCCGGTGCGCTCGAGGCCCCATGTCCTCTCAGGTCGATGGCCACGGGGCGGCAGTGCGGTCCGAGTCGGTGTACCAGCGGTTCGAAGACCCCCGCACACAGTCCTCCGGCGTGCAGCATCACCAACGCGGGTTGGGTGCCCCCGCCATCGAGTGAGCGAACGCGTGTTCCCGATGAATCGATTCTGTGCAGACGAGTCTTCATGAATGATGACCGCGGTACCCAGTTCTGATCACGGGTGCGCGAGGAAAGGCGAGCCGAGCCACCCGAGGAAGCGTGCGAAGACGAGGGTGTCGATTAGGCAACGGCTTTGGTTTGGGCTCGTTCAGCGCAAGCCTTTCCAAAGGCCCCGAAGAGAGCCTGGGAGTCTCGATTCTCAATCGCTCGATATTCCGGATGCCACTGTACGGCCATCGCAAAGCTGGCGGTGGTCTCAAGCCGGATGGCCTCAACCAGGCCGTCCGAAGCATGGGCCTCGGCTACGAGTCCGTCACCGAGCTGGTCGATTCCTTGGGCGTGAAGCGAGTTGACGTGTAATTTTGTGGCGCCGGTCACGCGAGCCAATTCGCTTCCGGGGATCACGTCGACGTCATGAGCGGGTGCGTAATGCTCTTCGAGGACTTCGCCCTGCTCTCGATGTTCGATGGAGCCCGCCTGCTCGTGGAGGGCCTCATGCAGGGTTCCCCCGAAGGCGACGTTCATTTCCTGAAGGCCACGGCAAATTCCGAGAATCGGACATCCTTCACGAACCGCGCTGTGAATCAATCGTGCGGTGGTTTCATCCCTTTCGGGATCCCGAAGGACATCCCCTGGACCGGCCGACTTCCCGTAGCGCTGCGGTTCGATGTTCGAGTAGCTGCCGGTCAGCAGGATGCCATCCAAGGCGTGAACGAGGGCGTCCGAACGACATTCCGAAGCATCCGATGGAATGATCAGAGGGATGGCCAGTGAGCACGCTCGCACGGCCGCGACATATTTGTCTTGGACAACGTGGTAAGGGTGAGGGCCAATCTCTCTTCGGCAAGAGGTGATGCCGATGAGCGGTCGCGCAGTCATCAGGGAACCTCCAGATAGGTTTCAATCTCCGTGTTCGGAACGCGCGCAAAGAGCGTTTCGTATTCCTGTCGCTTGCAGGCCAGCAGCACGTGCTTCAGTCCTTCACCAAAACACTCTTGGACCCACTGACTGGATTCGAATTGATCGATGGCTTCGAGCCAGAGCCGGGTCAGGGGCATGAAGGGCGAGTCACCCAGTGCTCGGCCGACGGCGGCTTTCCCGGGGTCGATTTGGTTCTCAATCCCATCGAGGGCGGCGCCCAGAATGGCGGCCAGAATTAAGTAGGGGTTTGCGTCGGCGCCCGGCAGCCGATGCTCAAACCTTCGAGCGGCCTCGGAAGATCTCGGAATGCGGAGGGCGGCGTGCCGATTGTCTCGTCCCCAGATCGGGCTGATCGGCGCATGCCCGTCGGCCACGTAGCGGCGGTAGGAGTTGGCATGGGGGGCGAATAAAAGCTGCGACTCGGCGAGGTGCGTCAGGCATCCCCCAATGGCGTGTAGAAGGCGTTTTTCGCCGTCGGGTCCGGCAAAAAGGTTTTGCCCTTTTGAGTCGATTAAGCTGAGGTGAACGTGCAGGCCACTCCCTTCGTGATTGCCAAGAGGCTTGGCCATGAAGCTCGCGCGCCAGCCACGCCGATTGGCGTAGCCGCGGGCCGCCCGTCGCAGGGCGACAACGGCATCCGCTGCTCGAAGCGGATCCTCGAGCGGTCCCAACTCAAATTCAACTTGTCCCGGGCCCGCCTCGGAACTCATCGCCTGAATGGGGACGGACAGGGCCTCACACGCCGAAGCCACTTCGTCGAGGTAAGGCCTGATTTCGTGGAGCGATTGAGTGGAAAGGCACTGCGCCGATGAACTCACACTGGAGATCATTCCCGAGTTTTCATGCTGAGCCGCGCTGGCCAGCAGGTAGAGTTCGATTTCCGTTCCAATGACCACGCGAAAACCGAGGTCCGAAGCCCGGGCGGCCACGCGGGCCAGGGCGTGCCGTGGGTCGCAGGCAACGGGCTGGTGGTCGTCGCCGTACAAGGCCAGTTGAATTTGCTGACTGTCTTCGCCGACCCAGGGCATGGGGTGGAGCCGATTCGAAATGGGGCGGGCCTCGCCGTCCGGGTCGCCGGCTTCTTGGATTAACCCGGACCCGGGCACATCCCGCCCGAAGATGTCAAAGGCGACGGTTGAAATGGGGAGTCGAAGCCCTCCGGCGAGGGCTTGTTGGGCCACCTCACCCATCAACCACTTGCCCCGGCAGACGCCGTTGAGGTCTACCGCAAAGGCTTCTACCCGAGGGGAATTTTGATCTTTGATACGACTCATTTCGTATACATTATTCAATTTCGCAACTAAATCATATTAATTTTTAAATTTTAGACCTAGAATTCGTATCTGCACACGAAAGGAACCTGAGGATGACCAGTCCCGCAGAGGCCGAGCGATGGAAGCAGCTCGATGTTCGCCACCACCTGAATCCCTTTTCCGACTACCAGAGCCTGAAGCGGGAGGAGGGGGGCTGCCGGATCATTGAACGCGCCGAGGGGGTTCGGCTTTACGATGTGGAGGGCCGCGAGCTCCTCGATGGCATGTCGGGGCTTTGGTGTATTCAGGTGGGCTACGGGCGTCCTGAAATTGTGGATGCGGTTCGCGAGCAAATGGAAGCGCTGCCGTACTACAACAGCTTCTTCAAGACCACGACGCCCCCGACCGTGGAGTTGGCGGCCAAGCTCGCGCAGCTGACCCCAGACGGCCTGGATCGAGCCTTTTTCGGATCGAGTGGGTCCGAGTCCAATGACACGGTGGTTCGACTCGTTCGATGGTACAACCACATCCAAGGACGGCCGGAGAAGTACCACTTTATCGGTCGAGAAATGGGATATCACGGCAGCACCATGGCGGCGGCTTCCCTCGGTGGGTTCTCCTCCATGCATGAGGGTTTCCGGCTGCCCCTCGAAGGATTTCACCATGTGATGCCGCCGTATTCATTTGGTTTGGCCCAGCCGGACGAAGACGAGGCCGCATTTGGCTTGCGGGCTGCCCGGGCGGTGGAGGAGAAGATTCTCGAGCTGGGCGCCGAAAATGTGGCTGCCTTTGTGGGTGAGCCCGTGATGGGCGCCGGTGGATTAATCGTCCCTCCGGCCACCTACTGGCCGGAGGTCTCCCGTATTTGTCGGGAACATGATGTGTTGTTGATTGTTGATGAAGTCATCTGCGGGTTTGGCCGGACCGGTCGCTGGTTCGGATCCGAAACCTATGACATTGCTCCCGACGTGATGACCCTCGCCAAAGGGATTACCTCGGGCTACGTGCCCCTATCGGCTGTCATGGTGAGCGAAGAAATTTGCCAAGTTCTTGAGGAAGAGGGGGGCGAGTTCCCCCATGGTTATACGTATTCGGGCCACCCCACAACCTGCGCGGCCGCGTTGGCCAATATTCGCCTGCTCGAAGACGGAATCGTGGAACGATGTGGGAAGGAACGAGCGCCCTATTTTCAGGAACGGGTGCGCCAGTTGGCCGATCATCCCATGGTGGGTGAAGTGCGCGGTGTGGGCATGCTGGCGGGGGTTGAGCTTGTCCGAGACAAGGCCGATCGTTCGCGATGGGACGATCGAAGCACGGCGGGCTCAATGACCCGCGATGCCTGTATGCGAAACGGGATCGTCTCGCGGGCTGTGGGCGACACCATGGTGATGGCGCCGCCTCTGGTCACGGAGCTGCAAGATATCGACCTGATGATCGAGCGACTCGGGCAGTCGATCGATGAGGCCTATCAAGGGCTGAGAGCGTCATGACTGCGGTCTTTGCATGAAGCAAAAGTCCCGGAGAGAAGGCATTTGAAAAATCAGGCATCCACGCGGGAGTCGGAAGAGAAGACCGTGTTGGATGCGGTCGACCGGTCGATCATTCTCGCCCTACAAAGAGATGGTCGAATGCCCTATTCCACCTTGGCCGAGGAGATTGGACTTTCCCAGGCGGCGGCCCGGCAGCGTGTGAATAAGCTCGTCGAGGGAGGTGTCATCCGCGTCGTCGCCATCACGGATCCGTTGAAACTCGGTTTCCGGATTCAGGCTGAAATTGGCATTAACGTTTCCGGAGACCCGCGACCCGTCGCGGATGCATTGAAGGCGTTGCCGCAGGTTGAATACCTTCGATTTACCGCCGGTCGTTTTGAGATCATGGCAGAGGCCCTTTTCGAAAGCGCCGGCCAAATGCATGAGTTTGTAAACGGTGAACTCAGAGATATTCCCGGGGTCGAACAAGTCGAGTGCCTGATTGTTTTAGAACTCCTTAAAGAAACACATGATTGGGGCGTTCCAGACCTCAAGGGAGCTTCTTAATTCGTGGCGGAATCGGGCGCGATGAGTCTTCTGCCGGCCTTAGCGGTGTTTGTTCTTGCGATTTTTCTTCGGAGATCCATCGAGCCGCTGGTCTTTGGGTCCATTTTGGGCTTGGCGATGCTTCATGGTCCAAGCCTATTGGGCGAGTTGACCGACGCATCACTGAGAGTCATGACCGACGCAGACGTGGCGTGGGTGATCCTTGTCTGTGGCCTAATGGGCAGCCTGATCGCTTTGCAGCATCGGGCCGGCGCGTTTCGCGCCTTTTCGGATTTTCTGCGGCAGCGAATTCACTCTGGCTCAGGCGCCTTGATGGCGACTTGGTTCTTTGGCCTTCTGCTGTTTGTCGATGACTATATGAATTCTCTGGCGGCCGGTAACGCGATGCGAGAGCTCTCCGATCAAGGAGGTGTCTCTCGTGAAAAACTGGCCTACGTGGTTGATTCAACCGCTGCGCCGGTCAGTGCGATTGTGCCCTTCTCGACTTGGAGTGTCTTTTTTACCGGCTTGATCGTCACCAACGGTATGGCGGCAGAAGGAGAAGGCTTCAGTCTCTATCTCGCCGCGGTGCCCTTCATGTTATACCCGTGGTTTGCGGTTTTGCAGGTGCCCGCCGTGGCGAGAGGGTGGATCCCAGACCTCGGGCCGATGCGGTCAGCCGAGCGTCGCGTCGCGATTACAGGGGAGTCGGTGCCCCCGGGCCAGCACCTCGTGCCCTCCTCAGAGGCGCCCGCTGAATTTGCGGGCGTCGGGAAACCGCGGCTTTCGCTCTTTTTCTTTCCCTTGATCGTTCTCGTGTTCTCGACCTTCTGGTTCGACAAAGACTTTCTTCAAGGGGTTTACGTCACGACGGCTCTGTACGTGTTCGTTTTGCTGGTGGCCCGGATCGTCGATTTCAACGAAGCCTTCGATACCGTGCTCGATGGCTTTAGCAGCATGCTGGAGCCGCTGGCTGTGGTTGTGGCTTCGTTTCTTTTTAAAGATGTGAACGATGCCTTGGGGGTTCCCGAATATGTGGTGGGAATGATCGAACCCTTGGTTACGGCTTCCCTGCTCCCGGTTCTGATCTTTGTCACCATGGGCTTCTTGGCCTTTGTGACCGGCTCGAGTTGGGGTGTTTTCGTGATCGCCATGCCGATCGTGGCGAGCCTGACCGCCGAAGTGGGTGCCGATCCCGCGATCGTGATCGGCGCATCGCTCTCCGCCAGCACTTTTGGGAGCCACGCCTGCTTTTACTCCGACGCGACGGTCCTGACCGCTAAGGCCACTGAATGCACCCCGCTCCAGCATGCTTTGACGCAGTTCCCTTACGCGCTGTTGGCCGCGGGGCTTGCGATCCTCGGCTATTTGATTTTGGGCTGGCTCTAGGGGCAAAGCGCGGGCTACGCGGTGGGGTTCGGAGGTCGTCGATTGAGATGATCGGTGACCTGTTCGTAACCCAATGCAAATTCGAGGACGCTTTGGTCTGCACCGAAGGGACCCAAGAATTGTAGACCCATGGGTTGCCCCCCTGGGTTGAATCCAGCCGGCAGGTTGACCACGGGGACGCCGGCCAAGGTTCCTCCGATCACCACCTCCATCCAGCGATGGTAGGTGTCCATTTCCTTTCCATTGATCGCGGGGGGCCAATGCACTTCGGCATTGAAAGGGAAGACCTGTGCGGTCGGCAAAGCGAGCAGGTCGTACTGGCCGAATAAGGTGAGCAGGGCTCGGTACCAATCCGACCGGGCCGCCGCGGCCTGACTGATTTGCGCTGCTGTCAGGCCAAAGCTGCCTTCAATTTCCCAGATCACTTCCGGCTTCACCAGCGCGCGCAGTTCTTCGTTCGCATAGAGGTCTGCGGCCCCGCTGGTCCCCCAATGACGGAAAGTCAGCCAGGTTTGCCAGAGCCGACTCATGTCGTAATCGGGCTGGCATTCCTCGACGATGACGCCGTGGGTCTCCAATGACTCGAGGGACTGTTGGCAGATTTCGAGTACGCCCGGCTCGGTGGCGAGATAGCCATCGAAGTCGCCCATCCAGCCGATGCGAAAGCCTTGCAGCGAAGCGGGCTTGAATTGTTCGACGGGTGGAAGGGTATCTCGAAGGCTGAGGGGATCGCGCGGATCCGACCCTGAAAGGGTGGTGAGCAGTCGGATGGTGTCCTCGACATTGCGCCCCATGGGACCCGACACAGCGAGTTGCTCGAGGAAGACATCCCCTCGCGGCACTTCCGGAACTCGGCCCTGTGTGGGTCGAAAGCCGATGACATTGTTGAATCCAGCGGGATTGCGGAGTGACCCCATCATGTCGCTCCCGTCGGCGACGGGAAGCATATGGGTCGCCAATCCGGCCGCGGCGCCTCCGCTGCTGCCTCCCGCGCAGAGATTGGGATCGTAGGCGTTGCGGGTGGTGCCGAAGACGGTGTTGTAGGTCTGCGAGCCGTAGCCAAATTCTGGCGTGTTGGTTTTTCCAATGAAAATCGCTCCCGCGTCGCGAATGCGAGAGACGAATAGGTCGTCCTGTTTGGCGATTTGTCCGGCAAATAACGGCGATCCGAGACTGGTTGGAAGCCCTTTGGCATTGGCCAAGTCCTTGATGGCGTGGGGCATCCCATGCATCCAACCGCGAATTTGACCTGCGGCCATCTCGCGATCTGCTTGGTCTGCTTCGGCCAGCAGTTCATCGGGGTCGCGCAGGCTCACCAGAGCGTTGTAGGTCGGATTGAGGCGCTGAATGCGAGCCAGATAGGCTTCCATCACTTCTCGAGAGGACGCCTTTTGGTTTTGGATGGCCTGCGAGAGCGACCCGGCGGACAGCGCGGTGAGATCCGATTCATCGGCGACGACGTCGCGATCGCTCGCGGTCGCCATCATCGGCGCGGCGGCCAGGGCGGCATAGAGGCCAGAGGCGCCGCGCAGAAAATCTCTTCGTCCAATTCCATCGCGGTCAGAGCTCATGCCTTCCTTTCTTAGAACACGCTGCGCACGATCCAGTAGAAGAGAGAGGGAGCCAGTAGGCACCCGACACCGGTATAGAAAGTGGCCGTCATGGCCCCGTAGGGCACCAACTTGGGATCGGTGGCCGCCAAGCCCCCGGCGACGCCACTCGTCGTGCCCATCAAGCCCCCATAGATCATGGCAGAGTGGGGGTGATCGAGCTGAATTCGCTTGGCGACCAAAGGGGTCGCGATCATCACGAGAATAGATTTGGTTAGCCCCGCCGCGATGCTCAACGCGATGATGCTGGAATCGGCGCCTAGGGCCGATCCGGTCACCGGTCCGACGATATAGGTGGCGGCTCCGGCGCCCAGCGTGCTGATTTGAACGGGATCTCGGTAGCCAAAGGCGACCGCGACAGCGGCTCCAATGAGAAAGGAGAGGGCGACCCCGATGAGGACCGATGCAATCCCCATGATGCCGGCTCGCTTAAGCTCCCGGACTTCAGCCCCAAAGGCGGTGGCCACAATGGCAAAGTCCCGAAACATTGCCCCGCCCAATACGCCGATCCCCGCAAGCCACGGGATATCGGCCAGGCCTTGCTGGCCCCCGGTCCATTTCCCGCCCAGGTAGGCGAGGGCTAAGCCGATCGCGATCGCGATGGCCGATCCATGCAGGTGGCCGCCGGTCCACTTGTCGGCGATCCAGTAGGAAAATCCGACCAGAAGGGCGACGAGCGCAAAGGCTGTCATCAAGCCGTTTTGGATCAGGACGGATTCAATCGATTCAAGCATCATCTTCAGCCTTGGGGGCCCATTTTGCGAGAACCGGCACGAGGGCAAAGCTGGCCAGAACAGCCAGGGTCCCGGCCAAAATGGCGACCCAACCGCTCGAGACGGCCGCGACGACATTTTGTTTGGCCGCCATCGCGACCACGATCGGGATGTACATCGCGCTCCAGAAAGACACCCCGCTTGCAGAGATCGGTCCGAGCACAGGGCGCTTTGGGGAGATTTGGGTGAAGAAGAGAAGGAGCAGCATCGCAATCCCCACGCCGCCCACGTTGGCTTCAACCCCGAGCGCGTGGCCGAGCAGTCGCCCCGCCCAGAGTCCAGCCAGCATGCAGCCCGCGAGCAGGCCAACCCCATAGATCACCACGTCGGCGTTCCTCCCGGATCATCCATGGAACGAGCCCGGAGAGCGAGCCGCCCGGCCGGTTCGAAAGCAGATCGTTTTATCTCGCCCTGCATCAGTTAAATAATATATCTTACCCGCGTTGTTTTGAGTGCCGCGGTTTCGGGTCATCGGTTGTTTCGATCGACAAGCGAAGACCCGATTGAATGAAAGGGGAATGCATGAATCGCTCGTTTTCGCGTTTGCCGAGAGGCTTTAACGCCGTTGGCCGATGGCTTCCGATGCTCTTGGTTCTTCTTCCCCTGTTCGCGGCGAGCGGAGCGCGGGGGGCTGAAACAAGCGGGGAATCGGCACCGCGGGTCGAAACGAAACAAGGCGTCCTGGAGGGGGTTCGGGTCAACGGCTCCGAGGTCTATCGAGGTATTCCGTACGCGAAGCCACCGGTCGACGCCCTTCGCTGGCGGCCCCCGCAGCCTGTTGACGCCTGGGCGGATGTGCGGCCCGCGAAGACTTTTGGGCCTGCTTGTCCCCAGCCGGAGCGGTTCAGATACGTGATTCCGCGCGATCAGTTGCCGAGCGAAGACTGTCTCACCATCAATGTGTCAGCGGCGGCCGGAGCAAAGGATCAACCTGTTTGGGTCATGATTCATGGAGGCGGCTTCTCCGCGGGGAGTGGGGAATATCTGCTCACCCTGGGTCCTCTGCTGAATCCCGAAGGCATCGTTTTAGTCAGTTTCAACTATCGACTCAGCCCCCTTGGTTTTTTCGCCCACCCGGAACTCGACAGCGAGCAGGGGGTCAACTACGGCCTGATGGACATGTGGGCGGCCCTTGAATGGGTGCGAGAGAATATTGCCGCCTTTGGGGGAGATCCGGAGCGGGTCACCATTTCCGGCATTTCCGCCGGAGGGATGGCGGTCGACATGCTGATGGTCACCCCGGAGAGTGCCAACTTGATCGCCGGTGGGATCTCTCAAAGCGGATATGGCACCTGGTTTCGTCAGCCTCGCACGGGGAAGGTCACGCCGCTGGATGACTCGCCGAGCGCCGAGGCCATGGCGTTGGAGCTGGCCGGCGAAGTGACAGGCAAGCCGCCCGAAGAGGTGACACGGGAAGACCTCTACGCCGTCCCCGCCGAACGTTGGGCCGAATCAGTTCGCGGTTTTTACGTGCCCATCGTGGATGGTGTATCCCTGCCCGAAGAGAGCGCGATTCTCTTCGCCCGTGGAAAGCAGCACCCCGTTCCGTTCATGAGCGGTGGCACGAGCTTTGACGGAAGCACCCTGGGGATTTCCGGCGTCGATACGGAAACCCTGGTGGAGATCACCAACGGCCAAGAAGACCGGCTGAGAGCGCTTTGGGCCGAAGACTTCAAGGTCAGTGAAGATCAGGGTTTCACTCGTTTTTTCGGTGACGCCCGCTACCTCTATGCGGCTTTGAATCTCACCCAGGCGATGCAAACTGTGAATCGCCCCGGGTATCTCTACTTTTTTGAGTACGTGTTGCCTGAAAAACGAGGCCAGGTGCCGGGCGCGGAGCATGCATCGGCCGGTGAAATCATGTGGACCCAGATGGATCTACCCGTCGCGCAAGCCATGCGTGGATATTGGATCGACTTCGTGAAAACAGGAAATCCGAATGGAGCAGGGCGAGTCGCTTGGCCCCCTGTTTCAGGTTCGGATGAGCCTCAATGGATTGTTTTTGGGGAAGAAGTGGATCAACGCGGCGGCTTGATGGCGGAGAAAATGGAGTTCATCGATGGGCTGTGGCAAAAGCGGACTGAGCCTTTGCGATCTTCTTCCAATACCCGCTAGTCGGTCACTGGGAATTGGCTCAGTCGCTCGGCCCAAGCCCATCACCATCACGGGTCATTGAATTTTGATGGAAACGATTTTTGCCCAAAAGCATACGCTTCATGCGGGAACCGCTGAGCTCTATGACGGTCGTCTCGTGGATTGCTTTGAGAAGCCTGAACGGGTCGAGTTGATTCTGAAGCACATTCGCCAATCCGGCCTGGGGCCGGTCGGTGCTCCAGAGGCGCATGGGTTGGATCCGTTGCGCAGGGTGCATGCCGTCGATTACCTCGAATTTCTCGAAACGGCCTGGGCGGATTGGAGTGCGCTACGCGGTGAAGGCGATGCGCTGCCCACCAGCTGGCCGGTTCGATCTTTTTCGCAGCAACGGCCGGCTGCCATCGATGGCCGCTTGGGTTTTTATTCGATGGATGCCGCCACGCCGATCACGTCGGGCACCTGGGAAGCCGCACTCGGCGCGGTGGATGCGACCCTGACGGCGCTGGACCAGGTCCAAGCTGGGGCGCGTGGCGCCTATGCGCTGGTGCGTCCGCCGGGTCATCACGCCTCCCGCGACGTGTATGGCGGGTATTGCTTCCTGAATAACGCGGCCATCGCGGCCCAGCGGTTTGTGGATGAAACCGGCGGTTGCGTGGCCATTCTGGACGTCGACTATCACCATGGAAACGGCACGCAATCCATCTTCTATGATCGATCCGACGTCCTCTTTCTTTCCATCCACGGCGATCCGAACCAGGAGTTCCCCTACTACCTCGGTTACGCGACCGAGCAGGGTGAAGGGGCCGGCGAAGGGTTCAATCGCAACTTCCCTCTGCCCTGGGGGACAACGCCGGCCCGTTGGTTCGAGGCTTTACGCGCGGCACATCGTCACATCGAGGCTTATCAGCCCGACCTTTTGATCGTGTCCCTCGGTGTGGATACGTTCCGGGGCGATCCCATCTCCCACTTTTTGCTCGACCACGATGATTTTGCACGAATGGGTCAAGCCATCGCGGGGCTCGCTTTGCCGACGCTCTTTGTTCAAGAGGGGGGCTATGCGGTGGAAGAAATTGGCGTCAATGTGGTTCAGGTGCTGGGGGCCTTCGACGCCCAAGTTTCGTGATGGGGTCGGGTCGCCGGGCCGCCACACCCTCCACTCCGATGCGGGTGGGATGCTTACCATCTATATTATATAAACAATTAGAATTCAGAAGACGCCTCGCCTGTGGTTTCTTCCTTTCTCTTTATTTCGGCTTTTGAGAGTGCTTTGCGATGAACCTCGGCTTTGACGAAGACCAAGAGCTCCTCCGCTCAACCAACCGGCGTTTCCTGGAGGAGCGTCATCCCATCACCGCGCTTCGCCCACAGCTCGAAGCGGACTCCAACTTCGACCGAGCCATTTGGCGCGAAGGGGCCGAACTGGGCTGGGGGGCCATGCTGATCCCCGAGGCCTTTGATGGCGGGAGCGTCACCGCTCAGCCGCTGGTGGATTTAGTGGCGATCGCCGAGGAACTCGGGCGGGTTTTGTACCCCGGGCCCTTCCTGGAGACCAATGTGGTCGCGGATGCGATCGCCACCGCGGCCGATGAGAACCAGTGCAAGGCGTGGCTCGGGCCGATTGCCCGAGGCGAGTGTCTGGCCACCCTTTGCCTCACCGAGGATGGATCGCCGGACCTTCGATCGATTGGAATCGAGGCCGTCACCGACGGAGACAATCTGCGGCTCGACGGTGTGGCGCGCTTTGTCGCCCAGGCACATGAAACCGATCTCTTGCTGGTGGCCTGCAACACGCCTGGAGGGGGTCCCGCCCTCGTGCTGGTCCCGACCTCAAGCGAGGGTGTGTCTTTGCGCGTCTCGACGGGCATTGATTTGACCCGGAGAGTCTGCGAGGTGTCGTTTCGGTCGGTGGTGGTGCCTGCTGCGAATGTCTTGGGAGAGCCCGCCGACGTTGAGGGTCGACTGACCCGGATTTTTCAGCTGACGACGGTCTTGCAGGCCGCTCAGTCAGTCGGGGCGAGTGAGCAGCTTTTTCAGATGACGCTCCAGCACGTCAAGGATCGCGTGCAGTTTGGCCGGACCATCGGCAGTTTTCAGGCCATTAAGCATCGCATGGCGGATCTCTGGGCTGAACTGGAGGGCGCTCGGGCAGCGACGTGGTACGCCGCCTTGGCGGTGGCCGACGGGCAGCCCGATCTGGACGAAGCCGTGGCGGTCGCGGGTTCGTTTGTTCGCGAGAATGCGGCCTTTCTGGCCGGTGAATCCTTGCAACTCCACGGCGGGGTCGGGTTTACCTGGGAGTACGACGTGCACCTTTATCTGCGTCGTGCTCAAGCGGACAAGCTTCTGTATGGGGACCCGTCCTGGCATCGCGAGAAGTTGTGCCAAGCCGTTGAAATCGTGGCCGAGGGGGAAGCCTAATGGACGTGCGCGTACCGGAGATTCCGGAGAGTTATCAGGGCTATCGAAGCCGGCTGCAGGCGTTCATTGCCGCCAACCTGCCGGAGTTGAGCTTTAAACCCAAGGTCGGGTTGAGGGTTCCCGACGAGCCCGAAGACGTGGTCAAGCTCAGGGCTTGGGTTCGGGCCCTTCACGAGGCGGGCTACGTCCCTGCGCGGTACTCGGAATCCGAGATCGACGAAATCGAAGAAAAAATCCGAGTCGAGGAATTGACGAAGACCGGCGTTCCGCATGCTCTGGGCAATGGTTTGGTCGCCGGGGCCCTCAAGCATTTCGGTACAGAAGCCCAGAAGGCCAAGTACTTGACCGGCCTCGCGACCGGAGAGCACATTTGGACGCAGCTCTTTAGCGAGCCGGATGCGGGCAGCGACTTGACTTCTCTGCAAGCCCGGGCCGAACGGGACGGAGATTTTTTTGTGGTCACGGGCCAAAAGGTCTGGAGCACCTGGGCCCAGTTCAGCGACTACGGCTACTTGCTCGCGCGGACCGAGCCTGGGACTGGACGGCAGGGAATCAGCGCATTCATTCTGGACATGAACAGCCCCGGGGTGACGACCCGCCCGCTTCGTGAAATCACCGGCACCACCGACTTTAATGAGGTCTTCATGGATGCGGTGCGAATCCCGGTCGAAAATTTGATTGGAGAGGTGGGTCAAGGCTGGGCGGTGGCCACCGCGAGTCTTTCCGAGGAGCGTGGTCAGGTGGGCCAGAGTGAGGCGTCGGATCCGGTCGTGGATCTGATGCGCTTAGCGCAACGGTCGCTCCGGCCGGGTGGGCGGGCGAGTGCGGACGCCGGGATTCGTCAGAAAATGGGCGCCCTCGCTGCCCGTTCCAGGATCCACCGATACCTCAGCTACCGCACTCAGACCAAAGCGTTGCAGGGCCAGTCCGAGTTGACCGACGCACCCCTGACCAAAATCTGGTTCAGCGAAACGAACCTCGATCTGTGTGAGCTGGGGATGGAAATCCAGGGCGCCGCAGGGGGGTTGGCCGAGGGGGATTCCCGGGTAGTGGATGAAGGCCGCTGGCAGGACGGCTTTCTCTATGCCCGCGCCTGGACGATTGCCGGGGGGAGCAACGAAATCATGCGAAATATGATCGCCGAGCGCGGGCTGGGTCTGCCCCGAGAACCCCGGGGATAGCGCGGGGCGAGGGAATCGGTTCCTCGGACCGATGGCCGGATTCCCGGGCCATACCCCCCCGTGGGGGGAATACGTCCAGTCAGGATCGCGCTGTTGGGTCCCAGGCCAGAGATCGGGAGGCCGGACGGCAAACCGAGCGGTTTCTTCCCGAAAAGGGTCCATTCCGAAGCCGTTCTGCCATTTTTTGGGTTCGCCGCGCCCGGGAATTCGGTTTCTATCAATATTCTTATGACTAGTAATATGATATTACTATTACAGCGACGTCGGCACGGCGTTCGTCTCCCGGGTCGAGGGTCGAGTAGGGGGCGAAGCTGCTTCGGGCCGTGGGGTCTCACGACTGGGGGCGAGAGCACTTGGCACGAAGGACGGCAAAAAGCCGGGGCGTTCTCGCGCTTGGGCCCTCCGCCGTGGGGTGGCGCGCGTGTTGTCTCTTTGGGCTGTTGTTGGCCGGGCTGCTCTCGGCGGGGCTTGCGTCGGCTGAGACCGACGATGCTGAAGTCGAGGAGCCCGGCCCGAAGGATCGAACTGGATTCTTCGTCGCGGTGGGGGGCGCTGTCGGGATCCCCACCGAACTTCAATCGTACTTGGAGGTGCTTGACTTTCGAACCGGCGGAGGCCGTTTCGGTTTTCAGGCCCTCGACGCGGAGCCCGGCGTCGGGCTGAGTGTCCGCGCGGGGTATCGGCCCCTTTCTTGGCTGGCGGCCGAGGCTCAGCTTGAGTGGATTTCATCCTTCAACGTGCTGGTCAACAAAGCAGCGCGGCTGCGTCCTGCAGCGCAAAGTGGCGTGGGCACCGTCGAGGCCTTGACGGTCACGGGCAACGTCCGGGCCTATCTCACTCGCGGCCGAATTCAGCCCTTTGCTCTGCTCGGCGTAGGCATCATGCACTTCAATTCTAAAAACACATCTGCACCGGTGAATGATGTTAACCCGGATGCCCCGCCGATCTTGACGCTCAATATCTCGGACCAGGATGGAACGGCCTTTGCGGCCCGTCTCGGCGGCGGCGTCGACATGATTCTGACAGACCGCACAGCCTTTGTTCTGACCGCCTCCTACGTCCTTCCCACCGGTCGCGGCTACGGGTTTCAGTACGTGTCGATCGATGCGGGATTCCAATTTTCTTTCTAGCGCAATGGTGCAGAACGGGAGTATCGGGACTTTGGAATTGAAATGAACAGCCGCTCTTCTCGTCAGATGGCTACGACGTGGTGGGTCGTCCTGCTCTTTCTGGTCTCGGTTTTGTCCGCTTCCGGTGCTTTTGCGCAGTCGAGTGAAGCTGAGCCGGTGAGGGTCTCTGCCGATTCCGACCTTCCCGACCAGCAAGGCCAAGACGCGCTCGACGGAGAGGAAGAAGGCGCCTACCCCAATTCCGATCTCAAAGATCAAACCAATTCTTCCGTGGAGGAAATTGTCGTTCGCGGTTCGGTCGGACGGACCGAGGAGGCGCCGATTGCCGTTTCGGCGATGACCTTTGGGGCGACTGATCTCGCCGAGGCGCAGATTACGGATATCGCGGGGCTCGCCGACTATACGCCGAACCTTGAGATCAACACCGGTGCCAGTACGGTCGCTAACCCGACGATTTTCATTCGTGGAATCGGCCTGCTCGACTTTAACGCCAATGCGACGTCTTCCGTCGCGATCTTTAACGATGGCGTGTATCAGAACTCTCCGATCGGGCAGCTTTTTAGCTTTTATGACCTCGAGATGGTGGAGGTCTTGCGGGGTCCCCAGGGCGCAAGGCATGCCCGCAATGCCACTGCGGGCGCGATTCTCGTTCAGCCGATGCGGCCCGACGGAACCACCAATGGCTACCTCCGCTCCCGGTTTGGAAACTACAACTTAAAGGAGTTCGAGGGGGCCCTTGGATTTCCCATTTTTGAAGATCAGCTTTCTGCGCGAATATCGGGAAAATTTTCACAGCGTGACGGCTTTACGCTGAATCGTTGCGGGCTGACGCCAAACGACTTGACCTGTGTGCGAATCGCGGGTCAGATTCCGTGGGCGGGGCCCATTCAAGAAGGGCTGCCCACAGACGTCAACAATTTAGACAACTGGGCCGCTCGGATGATACTTCGCTACCAGCCCACCGATTTCCAAGACTGGACATTGAATATCAATGGCGGCCAAAGCAGCGGGCTCGCCTACCAGTTTCAGTCACGAGGCTCCGACCAACGGGGGACCGTTCCTGGAATCTTTAAAGATAGCCTCGGATATGAGGATGCAGACTTTGACCCCTTCGCGGGTGATTACGATCTCGTGGATGATGAGAATCTCAATCTGGTGAACGGAGTCTTACGCGGCACTGTGCTCTTTGACGGTTTTAACTTGAACTGGATAACGGGCTATTCCCAGGCAAAGCTTAGTGCGGCGCGTAACTTCGATGCCAGTCCCAATCAATTGGCGCACGTGGAAACATCCGATTCGGTCTACCAGGCCAGTCAGAAGATCACGCTAACGGGCGATCGCGGGATGGATTTTGAATGGGAAGTCGGCGCAACCGGACTCTACGAAAAGCTCAAGACCGAGAACACCCTTCTTCCCGGCCTGATCATCACTCAGCAGCAACAATCGGTCGTCCAGGAAGTGGGCACTTGGGCGGTTTACGCAGACGGTTCCTATTTTCTGACCGATCACCTGCGGCTTTCGGGCGGGGTTCGTTTTAACTGGGAAAAGAAAACCTTCGGTCTCACCATCCAGGAGCAACCTTCTCCTCGGAATCCAGGCGTCATTCCAAGAGACAGCCGGAATGAAGTGCAAAGCGCCACCTGGGCGGCGCCCACCGGTCAGGTGATCCTGAGCTGGATTCCGAATGAAAATCTCGAGGTTTATGGTCGCTACACCCATGGATTTAAAAACGGGCACTTTAACGGCGGCGCATTCTTTTCCGCTCAGCTCGTTGATGCGGTCGAGCCGGAAACGGTCGACTCCTTTGAGATGGGTTTCAAGGGCCGATTTTTGAATGGGCTATTGCAGCTGAACGCTGCGGCTTGGTACTACGATTACAAGAATTATCAGGTGTTCGCGCTTGAAAACAGCGAAGGTTCTCTTCCCCTTTCGCAGCTGTTGAACGCACCTCGGGTGGAAAGTCGCGGCATTGAAGTCGATCTCACGGCAACGCCGGTCGAGGGGATGCAATTCAGCCTTGCTATGGCAGTTTTGGATGCAAAATTCACGGAGTTCACCGTCAATCGTGAATTCGTACCTCCCCAATGTCCCGAGAAGCCAATTCAAGGGTTCTGCAACATCGTGTCGGAGACCCTCGACTTTTCGGGCAATCCGCTCGTGGCTGCGCCGCCGGTGAGCGTCTCGGCCCTTTGGTTATACGATATTTTTCTGGGCTCTTGGGGCTTGTTGACGCCCCGCGTTGATGTCGCCTATCGGGGAAAGACATACTACGCAGCGGGAGATGAAACAATCACCAACCGCGGCCCGAACGAGGGGGCTTCTCAGTCTCCCTACTTCCTCGTGAACTTAAGGCTGGCCTACGTGCCGCCGAATGAGATTTTCGAGCTGGCTTTCTGGGTCCGGAATGTGGGCAACCAGATCTATTTGGCGAACTCGCTGGATGTTCGCGATGGCCTTGGGTCCTATTTAGATGTTTTTGGCCCGCCAAGGACCTTTGGAGGCACCTTCACGATCAGCTGGTAGGAGGCTTGAGTCCTAGGATGATGACGGGAAAATGGATTACGACAGCACTTTTTCGGGCCCTGGTTACGCTTTCGGTGGCCGGAGCCTTGATGGCGGGCTGCGATCAATCGCAGAGCGCCGGATCGCCCGAGCGCGCATCCGAGCATGTCGCCAAGGCATTGGGCCAGCCGCTGGGCGTGGAACGCGCATCGGCTTGGGTGTTCGCATTGGATGGAATGGACAGCGCCGCGAAGGCGAATGCCATCGCGGAGGTTCTTGAGCGCGATTTGCAAGCGCCCGAGTCCTATGAACTTAAGCTTTTTGCCGGCCAGTGGGCCCGCAGCGATCCCGAGGCCGCTTTCGAAAGAGTGATGTCCTGGGACCGCCCGCTTCCTCGGGCGGCCGCGGGCTCCGAAATTCTTGAGGTGTGGGCGAGGTCGCAACCGTTGGCGGCCCGCCAAGCCTATGAGGCTTGGTCCCCGTCCATGGAGGAAGAAAAGGGGAACTTTGCTGCTGGATTAGCCCTCGGCTGGGTGGACAGCGGTCTTGAGCCCGATGGCCTCGCGCCTTTCCTCTCCGAGCTGAAAGATTGGGATCGCGAGAAGGCCACCCGAACTCTGCTCGACCGCCTCATCGAACAGGAGGGTTTAGAGGCCGCGATGCAGTGGGCGGATCGCATTCCCGACGGACTTGAGCATGGCTACCGACATTTGGTCTTTCGAAAAATCGCGTTGACGGCAGGTCCGACGCAGCCCGAAGTCGTGGCCGCTTGGTTGGAGAAGAGCCGGGATGTACGTTGGGGGCAATCGGGTTTTCGGGTGCTCGGCCGAGCATGGGCGAAACAGGACCCCGAAGCGGCCATGGCTTGGACGGCGAATCAAGAGAATGACAGAGCCCTATTTCTATTTGCCAAATCGGCTTTTGGCCAGTGGTATCGAGATAACCCGGAGGCGGCATGGGGATGGCTTCAGGCTGCTCCCGAAGATCAGTACGTCGATGGGAGCTATCTCATGGTGGCCTTGTACGAAAAACCGACTCGGCCTCGGATGGCTGCCGAAGCGGCGCTGAAAATTCGAGACGGGGCGATGCGGGCGGATACTCTGAATAAGGTTTTGGGCGACTGGGCCGCTGTGAATCCAGAACAGGCGCAGACCTGGCTTGATTCAGAATCTGTCCCGGAGGCCGTCCGTTCCGAGCTGAAGGCTTTTCGCCAACAGCGGGCGGCCGGACACAAGGCTCAAATGGCCAAGCCGGCTCGGCGGGGGGCTCAATGATCCGCCGATTGACGGCTTGGGGGGCCCTGGTGGTGGCGGGGTGGTCGCTGGCTTGTTCGGCCCCAGATCCGGCACCGGAAATTCGCGGGCTCTTGGCTCAAGGGCAGCTGACCGAGGCTTACGATCGGGTCCGCGAGGAACTCGATCGAGACCCAGGGCAACCGGAACTGCAGCTTCTGTACGCACGAATGCTCGTTGGGCGACGAGAATTCTATCTCGCGGAGTGGCCACTGCGGAAAGCGGCGCAGGATCCGGAATACGAATCCGCGGCATTGCTCGTTCTGGCGCAAGCGCAGATGGGATCAATGAACGGTCCTGGGGCTGTCGAGGTCTTAAATCGGCTGGTGGAACTCGAGCCGGATCGAATCGATTTGCTCGAGCTCAGAGCAAAGGCTCACCTTCTTTCCGTCGACCCTGAGAGCGCCTTGGCCGATACGGAGACTGTGCTTGAGCGCGAACCCGACCGCGCCAGCGCCCGAGCGGATCGGCTTCACGCGTTGCTCTTGCTTGAGCGGGGAGAGGAGGCCGAAGCGGCCCTTGAGCAAATACTCGACGAGGTAATGGATAATCCGGATGTGGATGAAAAGGTTCAGGCCCAGATCTGTGCTGTCCACAGCCGCTTCACCCTGGAGAAGGGCGATCCAGAGGGAGCCGCTGTGCTCGTTGAGGAGTGCCTTGAGAAATTCCCGACCCAAGTTTTGGTCGTCAATGAAGCCGTCCGAATGTATCGAGGCAAGGGCCAATACGGTCGAATCGGCGAAGTCCTGGAAGAGGCATTGGAGCGAGACGCGGATCAAGATGAAATCCGCATGTCCTATGTCGAATACCTGCGCGCAAAGGGCGACCGTGAAACGGCCGAGTTGGTTCTCCGAGAATCGATCGAACGTCACGATCCACACCGTGTTCAGGATTGGCTCAATTTGTACGAGTATTTTTGGCAGGAGGAGGAGTACTCCCAAGCGATTGAGGCCTTGCGGGCGGGCATCGCTTTGCGCGATGAGCCCCTGCCGGTCGATCTCTTAATGCTCGCAGACGCGTATGTCGAAGTGGGCAACCTGGACGCGGCGGAGGAAGTCGCCCAGGGGTTGGCCGATGGTTACCGGAATATGGTCCTCGGCCGGTTGAGCTTGGAGCGAGGGGATCCGGCGCGGGCTCGAGTTGAGCTTGAGGCTGGCATTCGGATCTGGCCCAACAATGCAACGGCGCGACTTCTGATGGCCCAGGCCGCCGCGCAACTGGGTGATATGGAGGATGCCCTTACTCAATATACCGAGGCCTATCGCATTGAATATGGACCGCAGAACCCTCCCGAAAAGACGGACTCGGCCTTTCAAGTTGCGCGAATACAAGCCGCAGCCGGGGCGTATGAGGGCGCTTTGGACTTTTTGACCCGTCACCTCATTGATTTTCCTCGAAATCCCGATGCACTGGAACTGTATGCGGTCGTGGCCCAGCGTTCCGGTCACGGAGAGAAATCGGCTTGGGGTCTAGAGCAGTTGTCCAACCTTCCTCAGCAGTCGGGTCGAGCGATGGTGCTTCAGGCCCAGGTCTTCGAATGGGTCGAGGGGGACGAAAAGGCCCTTGAGCAGCTCGAGCGCTTCAAGATCGACTGGACGCGCGAGAGTCATCGTCAGGCCTTCGACATGCGACTTCGCCTTTTGAGCGCGCTCGGCCGGAACGAGGAGGCGCTCGCTGCGGTCCAGCGTGCGCGCACCGTCCGGCCAAATGCCCCCCACCTGATGGTGAGTGAGGCGCGCGTTCTGAGTGCGGCGGGTCAGTTCGAAGAGGCTCGACAGTTGATCGCCGGGGCCTTGGATTCGCAGGGTGACCAGAAGGCGGCCGAGGTCCTACTCGCCGCGGCTGAAATTGAGGCAGCCGCGGGTGAAACCGCTGCGGCGCTCACGCTTTTCGATCAGGCGGTCGCAGCGGATGAAGGGGATAGCGAAGCCGCCTACCGGGCCGCGAGGGCCTACAGCGATGCGGGACGCTACCCCGAAGCCGAGACGCGCTTTCGGGCTCTGCTTCGTAAGCACCCCTTCGAATTTCGGGGGGCGACTGGCCTCGCCGAGGCGCTTTTGAGGCAAGAGAAAGATCTCGGTGAGTCCTCGAAGTGGGCGATCCAGGGGGTCGCTTACCGTGGCTTGTTGAGCCCGTACGACATCGCACGACCTTTTGAGATCTTGGCAGAGGTGCAGTTCGCCCAGGGTGCGACGGAGGATGCCGAAGCCTCCCGGGCGGCGGCCGCTCGGATTTCGAAGGCCTTGTCGGAGCAACGCCAGGGCCGCCGGACTGAGCCAGCGCCTGGTGTGGCCCCTGCAACCGATCGAGAGGAAGGGTGATGGCCGATACCGGTGGATTTCTTGCTCGCGCCCTTGAGTCCAGATGGTTTTACGGGCTCATCGCTGTGGTTCTCGTGGGTCTTTTCGTGGTTTCCCAGTTGCGCCCTGCGGACTTTGATGGCCGACCCTACGGTGAAATTGAGGATCTCTCGACCCTGGCGGAGAGAGACGATCTGAATGTGCTCTTCATCCTCATTGATACGATGAGAGCGGATCGCATGGGGCTCTATGGCTATGAGCGCGATGTGAGTCCTCATTTAGACCGCCTGGCCTCGACGGGGATTCGATTTAGTCAGCACCAGTCGCAGTCGTCGTGGACCAAAGCGTCCATGGCCTCAATGTGGACGGGCTTGAACCCGGCGAGAACGGGGATTAGTCGTTACATGCACTCTCTGCCCGAGTCTGCAGAGCTTCCTTCGGAAACCCTCAAGGATGCTGGATTTGTCACGATCGGCCTCTGGCGCAATGGTTGGGTTGCTCCCAATTTTGGATTTGACCAAGGCTTTGATGCGTACTCTCGTCCGGTGCCGGTCGGTCTCCCCGGTCAACTCAGGCGAGAGCATCCGGCGGCGACCATCAGTGGTTCCGATGCCAATTTAGTCGAGTCGGCGATTGAGTTCCTTCGAACGGTCGACCCAAACGATCGATGGTTCCTCTATCTCCATACGATGGATGTTCACCAATATGTGTCGGACGAGACATCGGCGATTTTCGGCACGACTTACAGCGACTTTTATGACAACGCCATTCACTGGACCGACCGAAATCTGGGTCGGTTGCTGCGAGAACTCGGTGAGCGGGGCATGCTCGAGCGGACGCTCGTCGTGGTCACCTCCGACCATGGAGAGGCCTTTAAGGAGCATGGTCGAGAAGGCCATGCGCGTGATCTCTATGGCGAGGTGACTGAGATCCCGTTGCTTGTCTCGCTGCCCTTCAAACTGAAGGAAGGACTGGAGGTCGCCGCCCCCACTTCCAACATCGATGTTTGGCCGACCCTCTTTGATCTGATCGGTATTGAGGGTCCAGCGGATGCGGATGGTCGATCTCTGGTGACTTTAATTGAGCAAAGCGCTCGGGGTGAAGTGCCGCCGCCAGGGCCCCCGCAGTTTGCCCAGCTCGATCGCGGATGGGGTCGTCCGGAGCAGGATTCCGAGCCGATTTTTTCCGTCACGGAAAACGGCTATCGCGCCCACCTCGACCCAAAGGGAGCCCTCGAGTTGTATGACCTGGAAAGGGACCCCCGGGAACAAGAGGATATTTCCGAAACCAACCCAGAACTCGGTGCAGTCTTGCGATCACGAATCGAAGAATACGAGGCGAGTTCGCAGATCCCCTGGGTCGCGGATGAGGTCGAGTTGGACGGACTGATGCTGCATCAGCTCAAGGCTTTGGGATACCACTTGGAATGATTCATGGATTGTCGAGCGCCGATGTGTTGAGGCTTCCCCTGCTGGCGATCTGCTTCCTATTGACGGCGAGCTTTGCGTTGGCGGCGACCCCCGAAGACGGCGACGTTTCGGCGGAGGACGACCGAAGCGGATGGAATCCGAGTTTTTGGGTCAGCATCGAAGCCCGTCAGCAGTCTGCGTCGGGTGGGATTCAGAGTACGCTCATTACGGGCACCGTCAGCCTCCGGGACGACACCGGCTTGCCCGCCGATGTGAACGCCGATACCGGTTTGTTCGGCGTTTCGGTTCCCTTCGGGATTGAGCTCGAGGCTCCCGCCCTCAAGTGGATCCCTGGTGCCCCGCGGCCTTTTCTGTCCGGGAGCTATCAACTGACGCCCGGTTCGGATCGTGTGTTCTTGCAGCTAGGCAATCCTGGGCCCGTCAACCTCCCGGCCTCACCCACGAGTCAAGGACTCGGAGTCAAGCTTTCCACGCAACTCAAGCAACAGTGGGGTGCTTCTCTCGGGCTGAGTTTTGAAAAGCAGATGGATGACCTCCCGTGGCGAATTCGTCCGTCGTTGGATTATTTCGCCCAGGGAATGGACTTCGAGGCGGTCGTGGTGGGCATCCCTGAGGGCACCACCGACACGCAAGAGTTTTCCATGACCGATTCGCGATTCATTCATTCCATGGGGCCGCGGGTGACCTTTGAGGCCGATACCGGCCGCCGGGGGCCCCTGCGCTTCATGGTTTTTCTGGATCTGGCCGGCTACTTCCGGTTGGGCGATCAGACGGTGTCTCAGCAGGCCAGCGAAGCTGGCCAAACGGCCAGTTTCCAGTACGCCCCAGGCTTGTTCACCTTCCAGGGCGGGGTCGGAACCCGCATTGTCTGGGATCCGGTGAACTGAGCGTCCAGCCCCCCGCGCCAGCAAAGGAAATCCCCGCGGGTGCTCCAGTTCGGGTAATTATTTAGTTCATTTGAATAGTTATTCTTGACTTCATAAATCGCTCGGGTTCAAATGGTTTGGGTGTGGCGAAGGGCGCCACCCATTGCGATGAAAACAGGAGATGGAGAAATGATGTTACGGAGAGTGTCGGCCTGGGGCCTCATGCTCACGGCCGCGATTTTCTTAGTCAGCGTTTTGCCCGCCGCCGCGCAAGTCCGGTTTGCGACGGGTGGAATCACTGGCAACTGGAACGAGTACAATCCGAATAAGACCCCGCTGACGACCTCGGTCACCACTGGGGCCGGGCGAGTTTGCGGGCCCCCCGATGGTTGCGGCGGCATCCCGTACCCCGGCTTCGCGGCGAACGCGACCATTGCACCGGCTAATACGGCGGGCGCCGTTCTGTATGGGGGCACCGGAACCGGCGACGCGGTTTCGATGCCGGCCAGCCAGTGGGAACTGTTCACCGGTGGGGTGCTTCCCTCTGGGATTATCCCGGGTGTTGTTCTCATTCAAACCGAATTCCGAGGCAAGAATGCCGATGGTTTGGCGGCGAGCGGAAATGGCTGGTCAGCGGGTGGCGGCCCCGGGAACACGGTGTTCAACCCGGCTGCTGCTTCGATCCCGGGCGGTCCCTACGTCACGCGGACCTTTGCAGGGGCGACCAGTCCGTACGGTTCGACCGTGATCTCGGGTAACCCGGTGACGGTGACTATGCCGACCTTGCCCGCACAGCCGGATAGTCAGCTCCGCTGGGAAATCACAGCGGGTCCGCGGCAGTACGGCGGTACGGTGGAGATTCTGACCGATACGCCGAATAACCTGATCCTCGCTTTCCCGACGGGCAATTTCACGCGCACGAACGGCCGGTGTCCGCCTGCCGCTCCCTTTGGTGACTGCGCCAGCGGTTTCTCGATCGGAAAAGAGATGACGGACAAAATTTCCGCTCGGGTCTATAAGGCAGCGACTCTGCCTGTGACGATTACCGCACACTATCGCTGGTTTGGCGGGCCCTGGACGACCGGAACGATTTCGGCCGTGGGCCTCGTCGGGACGACATCGACCTCCTTCGCTTCATCCGGTACGGATGTTGGGGGTGCTTCCCGGAATCTCGTGATGGTCTCGCCCTCGATTGAGTATGGGCTTGGCCTCACCGGGGCTCCCGGTAGTTCGGCCTTCGTTTGGACGTGGGATATGACCTTCACACCCGAGCCCACCGCTGCGATGGGGCTGCTGGCGGGGCTGGGCGCGCTTGGTTTCCTTTACTCGAGGCGGGGAACGCGCTGAGAGCAGGGTTTCAGGAGAACCAAGCAGAAGAGTCGGGGGTGGCGCACGTGCGGGCGCCACCCCCGATTGTTTTTGAAGAGAGATCTTGTTGAGGACGAATTCATCCGCCTCCATGTCGGCCTCGGCCCCGAGCCGAAATGAATTTTCGGCATACACGCATTCGCGACTTTCGCCTATGCTCCGGTTCCAGAAGGCATGGAGTGCCCGTCTCAGGCGCGCTGCGACGACCTTTCAGCCAGAGGAGCAACAATGGAGAAAAGCCCCTTGATGGCCCGTCAGAGCGTCGTGCGGGTGCCGAAAACGGCGGAACTTGTCGCCGCGCGAGTTCGTCGTCAAATCGTGCGCGGCGAATTGAAGGAGGGCGACCCCCTTCCTTCCGAGGCCGAACTGATGGCCGACTTTGGGATCTCAAGACCCACTTTGCGGGAGGCGTTTCGAATCCTTGAGGCGGAATCGTTGATTTCGGTCACTCGCGGATCGCGGGGCGGGGCCCGGGTCCATGCTCCGGACATCCGGGTTGCGGCGCGCTATGCGGGGCTGCTGCTCCAGCACGCAGGCACGACTCTGGAGGATGTTCAGGGGGCGCGTCTGGTGATTGAGCCTCCCGTCGCCCGAATGCTCGCCGAAAAATGCAGCGCCAAGGGCATCAAGGCGTTGCGCGACCACATCGTTCAAGAAAGGAACGCTGCGGACGATGTCGTCGCTTTTGCGGAGCTTTCAACTCAATTCCATGAGTTGCTGGTCGAACTCAGCGGGAACCATACTTTGGCACTCGTTGTGGCGATGCTTCACGACATCATCGAGACCCACGCCGAGTCATCGCTGAGCCGGCGGACCGATCAGTCATCGATCGAGCGAGCGCTTCGCTCGCAAGAAAAACTCGTTGATTTGATCGCGGCCTCAAACCCCGATGGCGCAGAGGAGCACTGGCGCAAGCACATCCGCATGGCTTCGCGGCGGATGCTCGATGTTGTTGGTTCCAAGACGATTGTGGACCTCTTCGACTGAGCCGGTCGAGCGGCCCCTCTTTAACCTGTTGAGTCCTCTTTAGCGCCAGCTGATGGACTTCACCTCTGTGAAGTCTTCGAGGCCGTGGCTGCCCCATTCGCGTCCGATTCCACTTTGTTTGAAGCCACCA
>NHEP01000091.1 GCA_002171515.1 bacterium TMED88
GGATCCGAATCTCTGGCGAGAAATTATGGATGAATCCCAGCAGGCGCTTGCCGATGGAGCCGACCTCTACCCTCAGATTGCTGGACGCCCCTTTGGCATGTTGATCGGACATCAATGCGACTATCACCCCTTTCGTGAACGCCCAAGCTACGAGGCCCTGATGTCGCTTCCTTTTGAGGAGAGAGTGGTCGAGCTGCGTCGGCCGGAGGTCCGCGAGGCGATTCTTTCTGAAAAAGTCGAGCATGCGGATCCCATGGCGGCCTACATCATGTCCAGCTTTGGAAAGCTTTTCCCTCTAGGTGAACCCCTAGACTACGAGCCCACACCGGAACAGAGCATTGCCGCCATTGCCGAGCGGGAAGGGCGTTCGCCGGAGGAAGTGCTCTATGACCGGATGCTTGATCAAGACGGTCGAGAGCTGATTCTCTTTCCGTTACTTAACTACAGTGATGGAAATTGCGATCCGATTTATGAAATGATCCATCATCCGCGGGCCGCCCTAGGATTGGGGGATGGGGGCGCCCATTGCGGCATTATTTGTGACGCCAGCATTACAACTTTTATGTTGAGTCATTGGGTACGCGACAGGAAAAGGGGTCCGAAGATTCCCGTCGAATTGGCCGTAAGGAGGATGACTCGGGACACCGCCGAGCTGTATGGCCTTTGCGATCGCGGTCTGTTGAAACCCGGCTACAAGGCCGACGTCAATATCATTGACTTGGACCAAGTGAGCCTTCATCTCCCCACCATGCAGTTTGATCTGCCAGCGGGAGGGCGCAGGCTTTTGCAACGGGCAGACGGTTACCGCTATACGATCGTGAGCGGTCAAGTCACCATGGAAGACGGAGAGCCGACGGGGGCGCTGCCTGGGGGCCTGATTCGGGGAGAGCGTTCGGCGCCGGCCTGAAGTCTGCCGCTTAGGAAGACTCTGAAGCCCAATCGCGGGGCCTCAGAAAGTCCGCATACAGGGCCGCTTCGGGCGTCCCGGGGTCTGGATGCCAGTCATAGCGCCAGCTCACCATGGGGGGCATCGACGCGAGGACTGATTCGACTCGTGTGGCGGCCTGCAGGCCGAAGAGCGTGCCGCGATCCTGAAGCAGATTGAACTCGACGTACCGTCCCCGGCGATAGAGCTGAAAGTCGCGTTCGCGCTCTCCGTAAGGCTGATCCTTCCGTTTCTTGAGAATCGGTAAATACGCCTCGAGGTAGGCTTCGCTGATCCGGCGCACGAAGGAAAAGGCCGAGTCGAACCCGCCTTCATCAAAGTCGTCAAAGAAGAGGCCTCCGATGCCTCTTGGCTCCTGGCGATGAGGGAGAAAGAAATATTCATCGCAGGCCTTCTTGAATCGAGGGTACAGACCTTCACCGAAGGGAGTGCAGGCGTTTTTCGCGGTTTGATGCCAGAAAATCGCATCCTCCTCGAAGCCGTAGTAAGGCGTGAGGTCAAATCCGCCGCCAAACCACCAAGTCGGCTCCGCTGTTTGGGCCTCCGCAGGCGGCTGGGCGAAGAAACACCTGAAATTGGCATGTGAGGTCGGTGCATACGGGTTTTGGGGGTGGACGATGAGAGAAATCGAGGCAGCCTGATAGGTGCCCCCAGCGAGCTCGGGTCGCCGTTGGGTGGCGGCGGGCGGCATTCGATGACCGAGCGTGTGCGTGAAGTTCACTGCAGCTTTCTCGATGACCGCGCCCCCCTCCAGAACCCGCGGTCGGGAGAGGCCTCCGCCTTCGCGAGGGATCTCGTCTCGGCGAAAACGAGCTTGATCTTCCTGAGCTTCGAGCGCCGTACAAATTTCATCCTGCAGGCTTTTTAGATGCGCCGAGACGCTTTCGATTTTGGAACCGTCCGGCGCGTTCGACTGATCAGGCATGCCTATTCTCCTTGATACCCACCAAATGGTAACCTGACGGGGCCATCTTTGGGGACCGAGCCCACTTGGGAGTCGCGTGGATCACGCTGAATCGCCTTGTCGAGGAGTAGAGCAGAGCCCCAGCGGGCTCGTCATGCAGGGAATCGTTGCGGTTCTTATGTTGATTCCTGTGACTTTGCCGGTCCCGGTTCTTCGGGAATTGGTCCATGAGCGATTTCAAGTTTCTGAATTTCTGACTTCGCTCTTTATGTCGATCAATATGGTCGGGGCGGTCTTAGCCGCGCCCTTGATGGGGACATTGGCCGATCGTTGGGGGCAGCGAAAGCGGATGGTCCTTTGGGCCCTCGCCCTCGATGCTTTTTGTTTTTTTGCCATGACGGCTGAGATTCCATTCTCGGCCTTTATGAGCCTGCGATTCATCGAAGGCGCGGCGCATATCACGGCTTTGTCGATGTTGCTTTCGCTGGCCTCGACCAGTGTTCGAGCCTCTCATCGCGGGCGCGCCATGGGGTGGGTGGGGGCCGGGCTGCTCTTTGGGGTCGCCATCGGCGCACCGATTGGGGGTGCGGTCGGGGCCCTCCAGCCTGTCCGGACCCTTTGGCTTGGGGGTTTCATCGTTTTGATCGCGGCGGCGCTTTCGGTCAAGGTCTTGCGGGATGGGGACATGGACGACCGGGAGCCGTGGACATTCTCCCGCCTGCTGGTCGCGTTTCGCGCGCATCGTCGCTTGGCGATCCCGCTTTTATTCGCCTTTGCGGATCGTTTTACCGTGGGTTTTTACACCACGACGTTCAGCCTCTACGTCAGCCGGATTCACGGGGCGGACCCTCCGCAGATCGGCCTCTTGATCAGCGCCTTTATGTTGCCCTTTGCCCTGCTCTCCTACCCATTTGGGCTGCTTTCCGAACGGACTTCCCGGGTTGGGCTGCTCGGGGTCGGCAGCATTCTGTATGGAATCGGCACCGCGACCCTCGTTCTGTGGCCTGCTGCTTGGCTGCCTTTTGTGATGGCCTCGATTGGTATCGCCGCCGCGGTCATGTTTGTCCCGACCATGTTGCTGGTCACTGAGTACGCCCCTGACGATCTGAGGTCGACGGCACTCTCCGCTTTTAACGCTGCGGGGAGTCTCGGGTTTATCGTCGGTCCTTTGGTGGGTGGAGCGATCAGCGTCTGGTTTGGGTCCGACGGGCATTGGGAGGAAGGCTATGGAATGGCGTTTGCGGTCGCCGGTGGAAGTGAATTGATCCTCGTGGCGATTGCGCTTCCCCTTCTTTATCGGATGAGGTGAAGATATTGGAACTGATTCTTGTCGGCTTTGCGGTTGTTTTTATTTACGCGTGGTTCAGCCGAAAGTCATCCCGGTCGAGGGGCCGTCAAAAGAAAATCTCGCCGTCGGTCCCTGAGCCACCGGCCCAAAGTGTTGATGGTTGGGGGGATTCGGGGGGCGATGGTGGGGTGTGAAAAAGGACGCCGGCCTTTTTCGTTTTTGCGAAAGGATGCAAGGGCGACTTGAACCGGCAGTGAGGCGTCGAAGGGGGCCGAATTACCGCTGTGGGAAGCCGAGGGCCTTGAGTTGCTCCACCATGTCTTCGCCGTGGGAAGACGGATTGACGCCCTTGTCGATCGACCGGATGATACCGCTCTGATCGATATAGAAGGTCCAGCGCTTTGGGTACCGACCTCCCGCGCTGACGACCCCATAGGCTTGGGCCGCTTTTCGGTTGGGGTCACTGAGAACCGGGAAGGCAGCGCCGACTGATTCAGCGAAAGCCCGGTTGGCCTCTGTATCATCGAGGCTCGCCATCGCGTAAGTGACGTCGAATTCGGCGAGCGCTGTCTCGCTGTCACGCAGCGAGGTGAGTTCCGCCGTTCAGCCAGGTGTGAAAGCCTTGGGAAACCAAGCGAGCACTAAGCCCTTGGAATCGGCGAGAATGCCTTCAAGGGTGTAAGTCTGGCCGTCGCTCCCAGAAAGTGAGAAACCAGGTGCTGCGTCTCCCACCCGAAGCGTTTGCGCGTATGCCCCGCCTGCCCAGACGAAACAAAGAGCCAGGATCGAGGAGGTCAGGGCCAAGCCCAAGGAACGAGATCTAGCCCGAAAGAATTTTGAAGGTTTCATTGGTCCCTCAATTTGGCGCCTACTCAAGTGAAGACTCCGCCCATAGGATAGCCAAGGATTTTGACCGAGGCGTCGGCATCGCCCTGAGGCGGGCATGGGAGGCCACTGAAGCTCTATGTACTCGGTTCATCCCGTGCCGGATTGGCAGAGGGCGGGTGGGGGCCGCCGCCGCTTGCTTCGGTCACCGGGAGATAAGCGGAGAAGGCCTCGCCGTAAATTTCCCAAACGGTCACGAAGAGTGCCGCGATGATCGGCCCGACCACGAGGCCCGTCGGACCGAACAGGAGAAGCCCCCCCAGCGTGGAGAGCATGATGAGGAGATCTGACATCTGTGTGTCCCGGCCCACAAGGGTTGGGCGGAGAACGTTGTCGACCGTGCCCACGACGATCACGCACCAGAAAGTCAGCCCGGCACTGGCCACACTCTGCCCATTGACCGCCAGAAAAATGGCCGCAGGAACCCAGACAAGAGCGGTTCCGATGCCGGGAATGATCGACAGGACGGCCATCACGGTTCCCCAAAATGCCGCCCCCTCGATGCCCACGACTGCGAAAGCCAGCCCGGCTAGGCCCCCTTGGACAATTCCAATCACCAAGGAGCCTTTGAGCGTCGCCCGAGTCACCGAGACAAATTTGTCGACCATTCGGTACTCATCATCGCTCTCCAGAGGCATGTAGTAGAGGATCTTGTCAAGAATTTTGGATCCGTCACGAAGAAAGAAAAACATCGCGTACAGCATGATGAACAGCATGAAAAAGAAGTTGGCGGTTCCCCGAGTGGCCGCGGCAAGACTGTTGAGCAGAAATTCACCGACTCGAGACGTTAATTCTCCTGCTTTCGCATAGACTTGGGATTCATACGGCTCCAGTGCATCAGGGAGGTCAATAAAGCGCTCCACGCTCAGTTCGCCTTGCCCGCTGATTTGTTCTTGGATCCAAGGCTGGACAGCGCTGCTCACCTCGACGGCTTGACTCGTCACGATGCCCAAGAATCCAAGAAGCGGCCCGATGATTCCGATGAGGAGGATCAAGATGGTCACTAGGCTCGCCAGCACAGGCCGTCCACCAAACCAACGCAAAAGTCGAGAATGGAGTGGCTGACACAGAGCAGAAAAGATCGCCGCCAGCAGTAAGGCGGTGAGAAAGCCTTGAATCATGATCAGAAAAGCGATGGAAATTCCAGTCACGAGCAGAAGTAAAAAGGCTCGGCGGAATCTTTCGACGTCGAAGTGGGTTTGGCGCAAGGTCTGGTCTCCTCTCCGCAAACCCGGTCACGCGGGTCACCGGACTCTAGCTCAGCCGGCTGCGGAATTTCTCGGCCCTTCGCCGGGAACGTCTATAGTGGCGCTCAGAGAGCAGCCCTTTTTGTCCGTTTGAAGGATTCGCCATGACGAAAGAAAGTCGACCGCCGGGGCAAGTCAGCAAGGCGACCTTCCGGCTCCGTGTTCCGGAGCTTCGCGAGCAATTGCTTGAAGCGCAGTTCGACCTCCGTGCTCGCGCCCATTCTGCGCTCTTACTGGTGGTCGCGGGTTCGGAGCCCGAGTCGCAATCCGCGCTGGGGCATCGGCTCGCGGAGTGGCTCGATATGCGATTTGTTGAAACGAAAGCCTTTGAGGCGCCCAGTAAGCTCGAGCGAAAGATGCCTTGGTTATGGCGTTACTGGCAAAAATTACCCGCGAAAGGGACAACAGGCCTCTTTTACGGGTCTTGGTACAACGACGCTCTTTTAAGCACAGTGGGCGAGGGTTTGGACGCCGCGGTTCTTGAAAATCAATTGCGTCGCATCAATAACTTTGAACGGATGCTTTCGTTGGAAAGCATCCGGATTCTCAAGGTCTGGCTCGATGACGAAGAAGCTGAAGGGGATATCAAAAAAAAACGCGGTCGAGCAGAGCAATGGCGATCCTTCGGCTCAGGCGGCGATCGTTGGCATGCGGCCGTCGAAGATATGTTGACCCTGACCAGCACAGGGCACGCGCCCTGGGTTCGGATTGATGGAGCCAGGTCAAGAAGCCGTGATCTCCGCGTCGGCGAAATGGTCCTCCAAGTGATGAAGCAAGTGAAGGACGGGGCTGCGGATGCGTTGAGCGTGGCCTCACCCGTATTGGAGAGGGCTCCACTCCGCGCTTCGTTTGTTTTCGATTCGGAAGAACCGCTGCCCTCTGAGGTCTATGAGGAGGATCTCAAGAAGCAGCAGCGTAAATTTTCAAAACGGATTGCCTCATCGGCTTTCAAGAAACGTGGACTGCTGTTGGTTTTCGAGGGGGCTGATGCAGCAGGGAAGGGGGGCGTGATCCGCAGGATCTCCGAGTCCCTCGACCCCCGCCTGTTCGAAGTACATCCCTATTCCGCGCCCAATGTCTACGAACGTCTCTACCCTTATCTTTGGCGATTTTGGGTCAATCTGCCCCCGCTCGGCCGAGTCGGGATTTTCGACCGCAGCCATTACGGCCGTGTGTTGGTCGAGCGGGTTGAGTCGTTCGCGGACGCTGCTCAGTGGGGCCGTGCCTACACTGAGATCAGCAGCTTCGAAAAGCAGCTGATTCGCTCTGGCATGATGGTGCAAAAATTCTGGCTCTCGATCTCAAAGGAAGAGCAGTACAGGCGCTTTCAGGAGCGCCGCAACACGCCCTGGAAGAGGCATAAGATCACCGACGAGGACTGGCGGAACCGGGAACGCTGGGACGAATATCAGGTGGCAGCAAGCGAGATGATCGCTCGCACTCATTCCGCTGACGCCCCGTGGCACGTCGTGAATAGCGAGGACAAGAAACGGGCGCGGATCGAGGTCCTCAGGATCCTGAACGAAGAACTGGATGGGCGGCTGAAACGTTAGGGTGTCCTTCGCCCGGCCCCGCTGCTTCTCCGAAGCGGGCCCGGACGTGAGTCACTAAGCCGACCGGAGCCGCTCTTCCAATTCATCCACGAGATCGTGGAGAGCCCGGGGTACCCGATCACCGAACTGCTCGTAGTATTCGCGAATGAGCGGGAGCTCAGTGAGCCAGCCCTCGTGATCAACGGCCAGCAAGATCTCGAGATCTTCTCGATCCAGATCAAGGCCCGAGAGGTCGAGGGCGTCGGGAGTCGGCACATTTCCGATGGGCGTCTCGACCGCCTTTGCGGTCCCTGCGCAGCGTTCGAAAACCCATTTCAGGATTCGGCTGTTTTCGCCGAAGCCGGGCCAGAGGAAGTCGCCCCCATCGCTCTTGCGAAACCAATTCACATAGTAGATAGAGGGCAGCTGTGCGCCTTGTCGCTCGCCAATCTTCAACCAGTGCGCCCAGTAGTCGGCCATGTTGTAGCCGCAGAAGGGCAGCATGGCCATCGGGTCACGTCGAAGCTCACCGATTTTGCCCGCGGCAGCGGCTGTTTTTTCGCTGCTGATAATCGACCCCATGAAGGTTCCGTGGGTCCAGTCGCGCGCCTCGCAGACCAGCGGCACGACGGTGGCTCGGCGGCCGCCGAAAAGGATGGCGCTGATAGGAACGCCCTCGGGGTTTTCCCATTCCGAGGCGATCACTGGGCACTGGCTCGCGCTCACCGTGAAGCGAGCATTCGGATGGGCCGCGGGCGTTTCGGTTCCCGGCGCCCATTCGTTACCTCGCCAGTCGATCAAGTTGGCCGGTGCGTCCTTACTGAGCCCTTCCCACCAGACGTCACCCTCGCGAGTGTGAGCGACATTGGTAAAGATGGCGTTTTCACCCAGGGTTCCCAGCGCATTGGGATTTGAATCATTGCTTGTACCCGGGGCGACTCCAAAAAAACCGGCTTCGGGGTTGATCGCGTAGAGCTGGCCGTCTTCTCGGAATTTCATCCAGGCGATATCGTCGCCAATGGTCTCCACTTTCCAGCCATCAACGGTCGGATTCAGCATCGCGAGGTTCGTTTTGCCACAGGCGCTTGGAAAGGCGCCACAGACGTACTTGACGTCGCCGGTAGGGGAAGTGAGTTTGAGGATCAGCATGTGCTCTGCAAGCCAGCCCTCGTCTCTGGCCATCGCCGAGGCGATTCGCAAAGCAAAGCATTTTTTACCGAGAAGGGCGTTGCCCCCATAGCCAGAACCATATGACCAAATCTCGCGAGATTCGGGGAAATGAACGATGTACTTGTTTTCCCCGTCGCAGGGCCATTCCACTTCTTCTCGACCATCAGCGAGGGGGTGGCCGACTGAATGGAGACAGGGAACGAATTCGCCGTCTTCGCCCAAAACTTCGAGGGCCTTGGCGCCCATCCGAGTCATGGTTCGCATGTTGGCCACCACGTACGGTGAGTCCGTCAACTGCACACCGATATGGGCGATATGCGATCCAAGGGGACCCATGCTGAAGGGGACGACATACATCGTCCGCCCCTTCATCGATCCTCGGAACAGCTCCGTCAGCTTGACACGCATTTCTTCCGGGTCGGCCCAGTTATTGTTGGGCCCAGCGTCCAGTTCATTTTTAGAGCAGATAAAAGTCCGGTCTTCGACCCGGGCCACATCTGCTGGATCTGAGCGAACGAGGTACGAGTTCGGCCGAAGCTTCTCGTCCAGCTTCTGAGCCGTTCCGCTGGCCACCATCAACGCGAACATTTCATCGTACTCTTCGCGCGAACCGTCGCACCAACGAATTTCGTCGGGCTCGCAAAGCGCCGACATTTCGTTGACCCAATTATTGAGCTTCTGGTTGGAGGTCATTTGGATCTCCCCCCTGCATGGATGTCCGGCGACGCTTCGTAAAGTCGCCGCTCGGGTTGGCAAAACGATTTTAATTTCTTAGTGGACGCGGCGGACCCATCATTGAAGAGGGCATCGCGACCGAAAACAAAAACCACCGGGCTGCATTCTGGAGCGCCCCGGTCGGGCGCCGCGAACGATCCCAGCGGACCGCAAACCCTATCACGATCCCTCCCCTGAAGGCAGCCGGAACTTGAAGGACTTGAAGTAAGTGCGCCGCCTCCGCAGGAGGTGACGCATTGGAGATAGCAAGATCTGTTTTTTTTCTGCGTTTCGCGGAAAACGTCGATCCCTCCCGCGGGGAGCGTAGGTGGGAGGGACCCGTCGGGTATCCGGAGGGCAGTTGAGGCGCTACGAGTCCTCGACTGAGGATCAGGCCGAGGGGTCAGCCGCGTTTATTCGGGTCGATGAGAGAGCGGGCCATTGGGCAGGCTGCCGTCGACATCGCGAAACCCGTAGGCCTCTGCGAGGGCTCGAGAAGTCCAAGCGCGGCCCGTCCGCTCGAGCCGTTGGGGATCGGCTGCGAGGGCCGCGGCCGCGCGGCCGGTAAAATAGAGAGACTCGGCTCCCGACCAGTCCAGGGCAGGCCCCCCCGCTTTCGCGGCGCCCTCGTTTCGCTCGGTGCGAACCAGCCCAGGCCAGAGCGAGGCGACGGTGATCGATCGCGACCTGAGTTCATGGGCAAAATCCGCCGTCATGCGGTCGAGCGCTGCTTTACCGACCCCGTAGGCGACGTGCCAGGCGTATTCCTGGGCCCCAGAACTGCTGATGTTGATCAGGGTTGCCCCCGCGGAGCTCGCCATCAGAGGGACTGCGTGCCAGCTGGCCACGTAGGCTGAGCGAGTCCCGACGCCGATCATGTCGTCCCAATTCGAGATGGGGTTTTCGTGAAAGGGCCGGCGGGAGGTGAGCTCGGGTGGGATCTTGAAGGCGTTGTTGACGAGGACGTCGAGACGCCCCTGGTCTGCCCGAACCCTTTCGAACAGCGCTGCGACCGCCGCGTCGTCCCGGTGATCGCAAGCGATGGCGATGCCGTGCCCCCCCGCCTCGGTGACCTCCGACGCAGTGGTGCCGACTGTTCCAGGCATGTGGTTTCGGGGCTCGACGGTGCGGCCCGTGACGTAGACCGTGGCGCCGGCCCGGCCGAGTTCCACCGCGCATCCGCGACCAATTCCGCGACTGGCCCCGGTAACCACCGCGACGGATCCCGAAAGCGAGGTCAACTTATTCGCTCCCGGTGGCGAGGATCTGGGCGGCCTCGGCTTCTACCCGAGTGCCCACGAAAAAGTCAGGGTTCACCGTCGTATAGAAACGCACTGGGTTGGTGAAAACGAAATCTCGGAATCCGGCTTCATCCAGATTGCCATCCTCCACCAGTTCCCAGGCCTCTTCCAAAATGCCACTCATTTCGGGCACGTCCCAATGGCCCATGTCTGAGCTGAACATGGCTCGAAGCTGCGCCCCCATCGGGTTGATTCGCTCGTCGAAGGCCCAGGCCACCATCGGGTCATCGGCTTCGCATCCGAAGTAGAACCTCGGGACGAAGAGATCGCGGATGTCTTCCTTCTGGGTGATCTCGCAGGCGGCATATTCGTCGAGATCAGGCGGTTCCGGTTCGAGACTTTGAAACGCCGTTGCGATGGCTTCACCCTCTTTCTTCATTCGTTCATTGCCATATCGGTCGAATAGATCGAGCAGCAGCGCACGGTCGATCCGGGCCGGGTCTAGCTGGTGAATCGACTGAGCATTGCGTTTTTCCCAATGGGAAACGAGCCCCGCGTAGAGCTCACAGGCCCAGGAGACACCGCCTTCCAGCAACCCGAAAGACAATTCGGGAAAGCGTCGGGTCACGCCGCCGAGAAAGAGCGAGCGACAGAGTGCCTCCATGCTCGCGCCAAACGAACCGATGTGATTCGAGACATAGCTCGAAATAGAACGGCGACTTCCCCAGCCCATGCCGGGGGTGTGGGACGCGGGGGCCACCTTGAGTTCAACGCAGCGGCGCCAAAAGGGGTCATAATCGTACGCGCTGTCGAGGCCAAGGGTGTCGATTCTTTCACCTGAGCCGGCACCCCAGTTGGGCTGCTGGCCGTGCATGCTGTTGGCCTCGCCGGCATCGCCGATGGGGCGGTGGACGAGACCATTGATCATGATGGCCTTGAGGCCGAGCTCTCCGACAGCGTGCTCAAGTTCCGCGATGCCTTCTTCGGGCGTATGCATCGGAATCATGGCCGTGGGGGTCATGCGGTCTCCATATCCCCCGTAGAGTTCGGCGTGGTAGACATTCAGGGCCCGACAGGCAATTTGACGAAGTTCCGCCTCTTTGATCGCGGGGGTCGTCAGAGTTCGGCTTGGGTAGAGAACGGCAAAGTCAATCCCAAAGTCATCCAGTCGCTCATAGAGGAGATTAGGGAGATGGGCGGTGGCTCGGTCGAGAGTGTTCGAGGACGGCAGCGTCCACCAAGGCGGCCGGGTGGTCCAGAGTTCGCGCCTTTCCTGCTCGCTCATCCGGCTCCAGGGGCGTAGCACGGTGTCGTCGTAATCGAGCCCACCTGCGGACTCGAATCGAGCGGCCAACTCGGGGCCCCCGAGGTCTTTCACGAAATCGAGAAAGAACCCCTTCATCACCGGGGCGGTCTCGATCCAGTGTCCATCCGCATCGACGACAGGGTGGCCAAGGTTTTGGCGTATCTTTGCGGAGCGTGTTTCGCGGGATCCGATCATCAGTCCATCTCTCCTAGCGCGCTGATTCGAACCGCTTGCTCGTCGGAATTGAAACGCGCTTGGTACGCCGCCTCGGTGACCCGGGGCAGTATGGTTTGCAGGGCGATCAGGTCGAGTTTTTTGACTGTTTCTTCTGCGCCCGCCCGGTCCAACATTTGCGGAAGGCGGGTGCCGATGCAGTCGAGTGCCCAGTCCACGGGGTCCCCGACCGCCGCCACGTCGATATGAACCATTTGGTTGGTTCGATCTTTCCACGAGACGTAGTGGTAATGGGGGTCCTCGTCAAAGCAGTCGAAGCGCAGGTGTTCCAATTTCTCGCCCCCTTCCACCGCATACACATGAAGGGAAACGCCGCGATCATCCATCCCTGCGCCCGGGCCCATGTCTGATCCCCGGGCGGTGGCTGTCTCACTGGAGGCTGCGATTTCTTCATCGAGTAGCCGGTACTCAACCCCAATCACAATTGGATTGGCTTTAAAAAATCGCGTCTGCGCCTCAATCGGAGGGATGGGCATGAGGTCGTAGTGGGTCACGCCTCGATCGTCTGCCATAGGCAACTCCCCTTCTTTCACGGCCAAGAACGCATCCAGAGGGCCCTGGCCGCCCTCTAACATCGCGCAGTTGGCCGGACTTGCCAGGGGGGGCGCCGCCCAGCCTCGATGGCCCATCGTGCATTATAATCCGGACGGCGATCAACCCCTGCGCGACTCTCCGCGGGCATTGATCCCTTTACTGCAAGAGGAGGTCGACCCATGGCGGATCTTGGATTCAAAGCGTTCGACGCCGATCATCACTACTACGAAGCCGAAGACGCATTTATCCGGCACGTCGATCCTAAGATGCAGCGTCGGTGCATGCAGTGGGCCGAATTGGGGGGTCGCAAGCGTCTTCTGGTGGGCGGTCGAATCAATCGCTTTATTCCGAATCCGACGTTTGACCCCGTGGCGCAACCGGGCTGCCTTGATGAATTTTTTCGAGGAAGGAACCCCGAAAATAAGAGCATGCCCGAGCTTTTCGGCCGGCTCGATCCGATCCATCCGGCCTATCGCAATCGAGAGGCTCGCCTCGACCAGCTAGACGATCAGGGGATCGAAGGGGCCTTTCTTTTTCCGACCCTCGGGGTGGGAATGCAGGAAAGCATGAGGAGTGACCCCGAAGCGGCCTGCGCGGCCTTTCGAGGGTTCAACCATTGGCTCGAGGAAGATTGGGGTTTCGCGTATCAGGAACGACTTTTTGCAGCGCCTTACATTTCCCTGGTGAATCCGCAGTGGGCGGAAGAAGAGGCCGAGTCACTGATCAGGCGAGGGGTTCGACTCGTTTGCATGGTGCCGGGGCCTGTGCCGTCCCTCGGTGGCACGCGCTCGCCGGGCGCCCCTGAGTTCGACGGCTTTTGGAGCCGCGTCGCCGAGGCCGGTGTCACGGTGGCTTTTCATTCGGGTGATGCCGGCTACCGGGTCTTCAGCGAGGCCTACGGGGGGACTCGAGAGTTCAAAGCCTTCGCCTTTGATCCACTCGAACGCTGCATGTCGCCTGAACCGATTCACGACACCATGGCGGCTTTAGTGTGCCACGGTGTCTTCAATCGATTTCCAAAACTTCGCGTCGCGACCATTGAGTGTGGGAGTCAGTGGGTGGCCCCGCTCATTCGCCAGATGAAGAAGACCTACGGACAGATGTCGACGGCTTTCGAGGCGGACCCGGTCGAGCAATTCAGAGAACACGTTTGGGTTTCGCCCTACTACGAAGATGACCTAACGGGGCTAGCCACTCTGATTGGCTCGGAGCGGATTCTCTTCGGATCGGACTATCCCCATGCGGAGGGACTCAGCGAGCCAACCGAGTTCATTCATGATCTCAAAGGCTTCTCTCAGGAAGCCGTTCGAGAGGTCATGCAGACGAACGCTCGCGCGCTCGTTCAAGCCTCCTGACCTGAACCGCCAGATGTCTTGGCCGGTTCAGCGTGCGTCCGAAGGGGCGATCTGATCTCGCTTCAGACTCACAAGATCCGAGAGCTTTTCGATGAGGGCCTCGGGAGCGCCCTTCCGAGTAAAGAGCACCGCCTGGGTGCAAATGGTTTGAATCTTGGGCCCCTTGCCGCCGGGGCCGCCCATCACCGTACGGGCTTCGTAGACCGGCGAACCGTCGGAGCGAGCTGCCGTGAGTGCCTGATTATTCAGGGGCATGAGTTCGAGTGCCTCGTTGGCATGAACTGCCCGCAGCATCTTGTGATCGCGATTGTTGGGATCGGTCACCCAGCCTACCGCGTCTAGGGACCCGAGGGCCAAGTGGTTCAAAGCCAATGTGCCGCTTTCGGTTGACGCTCTGACGCGATCGAGTCCCACGATTAAGCTCTGAATGTAAGCCCAGCTCCACAGCATCCCGCTGTCATAGTTTCCGATGGCGATTACCGCATAGGCCTCAGTGGCTTTTCCGGCGAGTTCTTCAAGGGTGGCTTTGGGGTCTTGTGCTCTTCGCGCGATGTACACGCATTCTGGAGCGATACGACCCACCGGCAGGATGTCTCGATATCGTTCGGCCTCTTGAGACTGCTTGACTGCGAAGACATCCGCTTGGGCGAAGGCGACATCGGCCTTACCCATCGCTAGGAGGTCTAGATTTTGACCGGATCCCTCGCTGGGCAGGTAGGCGAACTTGTAACCGGGCATCAGCTTTTCAAGGTTCCGGGCATAGACCGCCCGGTAGGTAAACCCCTTTCGACCGCTGGCGATTCGAATGACCGAGTCGTCGGCCTGGGCCCTACCTGAATCACCGGCCCCGATCAAAAGGAAGCAAAAAACGGTCACGAGTGAGAAAATGTGAGATCTTTTCATGGTCAGATGGTATCGCGAGTGGGATGGGTCACCATTGGGAGATTGATCTCATTCGCCAAGGGTTGGGGAAGGGCCGGAATGCTCGCTCTCATGGTTCGGACCCAAGAAAAGGGCCCTCATGGTCTTCAGGCTTCTCGCCGGTTTCGATGCAGCCCGCTTGGGCTTCTCGCAACCATTGGCCTGTTCAGCGCGCTCGGGGCCGGGACACCACCCCACGATCCCGTTCAAGTCTTCTACCCGCAAGGGGAATGCGAAACGGGCGTTCTCGAGATTGAACTCTGGAACAGGACACTGAAGGCTTGGCGCCCCCATCCAGATCATCCCCGAGTCATGGCGAACACATGCCAAACCGAAGACGCTGGAGACCTCCTTAACGAGATCCGCGTCCGCTGCGCGGACCCCGCCAACGCGGCTCGAGGTTCCTCGTGGGTCACTGGGGTGCAGGTGTACGAACCCTCTGGAGCACCGGGTTGTCAGGGTCCAAACTTTTCTCTCCGGCGCCCAAATAGCCCGCGGATCACTCTGACGGCGCCCAGGGCGGATCGCCCGGTCTCCGAACCGAACCGGACCCCGGCGCTCCGAGGCCAGGTCGAACTGACCCATGACGTGGTGGTGCTGGTTGATCAAACCCTCTTTACCTCGCTGGCTGCCTCCGAAGTTGAACCGGGGCGCGGTCCGCGCCTGACGCCAGAGCAGCTGATGCAGACCCTTGAAAAAGCGATTGGGGGCGCACTGGATCTTGAGGGGCCTCTGCGGCTGGCTTGGATTCCCTTCGCGGATCGGGGTGCCGCGCGCCCCCCGGTCGCGCGGCAGCCTGTGCCTCTTCTTTCCGACTCAGCCGGATGGCGGGCCGAGTCCCGTATCTTGGATCAAAAGGGAGCCGCGGCCCCAAGCTGGGTTTCGGGACTCGATCAGGCGATGGCCTCCTTGGGGGCCACTCAGGCCCCTGAAGCCCGACAGACGATTCTTTCAATCTTAGACGCTGCGGCGGCGTATCCGCTGGGACGGGCGGCTGGTTCATCCCCCGGGCATCGGCAGCGAGTGCTGTCGGCCGTGGAGCGGGCCGCGCAGTCTGGGATTGCCTTGGAGTTTCTCGTCATCGGTGCACCCGAGCGCGACTTACCCGAACTCGCTGGCCAAGTCCGGGCCAAGATTCGATCCGCCGGCTCCGGAGGCAGCGTGGCCGCCATTCCGGATAGCGAGGCCCTCACCCCTTCGGTTCTGGCCTTGCGGGTGCTCAGTCTGAGAGAGGTCCGGGTCGAGAACCTGACTACGGGAGGGGTCGCCGATCCGCTGGAGTGGGACGCCAGCGGGCAATTCAAAGGGCGCATTCCGCTTCAAGCTGGCCGCAACTTACTCCGGGTTCGCGCGCGTTTGTCTGGCGGCGAAGAGTTGACGGCCGATTTTGAAAGAGGATTTGACCCTTCGGCGCTTCGGCAGAAGCTTCGCGCCGAGGAGCGGGCCCGCATCGAGCGGGCCCGCTTGGGTGAGCTTTCGATCAAGGTCGAGGAGAGGCGCTAAAAACGCCGGCTAAAGGGCGGCGAGGATCGATTCAGCGCTGCTGACGTCGAACTTCATCGGCTGTTCGACGGCGAGCTTGGTGACGACTCCGTCTTCGACGATGGCGGCGAAACGTTGTGCGCGCACGCCAAACCCGATCCCCGAGCCATCGAAGTCGAGCCCGAGTGCTCGGGACAGGTCGGCGTTTCCATCGGCGATCATGGTGACTTTGCCATCAGCACCTCGGTCCTTGCCCCAGGCCTTCATCACGAAGGCATCATTCACCGAGAGGCAGATGATGTCGTCGACACCCTTGGCCTTGATCTCACTGGCTTTCTCGATGAAGCCCGGGAGGTGTTGTTCCGAGCAGGTTGGTGTGAATGCGCCCGGCACGGCGAAGAGCACGACTTTTTTTCCGCCAAAAAGTTGCTCAGTGGTGACGTCCTGCATGTCCTCGGTCTTGACGGTGACCGCGGGAATTTTCTCACCTTCTTGAATCGGCATTTCTTGACTCCTGAATGGCTCCGGATTGCGACCGGTCTGAGGGGCACGATTATTAGGGCTCCAGAGCCTAACCCAGACCGCGGCGGCCGCAGGCTCTCTCCAGCAGGAAAAACAGCGCTCCCGGCTATACTGCCAGCTCCGTTTCAAGCCACTGATGAGGTTCGATTGTCGGGGCCCACGGATTACCGCTAAGAGGAGAGCGCCGATGCGATCGCTAGCTGGACTTCGAGTGATGGACTGGGCGGTCGAAAAGGGAGAACTCTGCGGGCGGTTGCTTGCGGATTTTGGCGCCGAGGTGATCCGCGTTGAGCCCCCGACGGGCGCTGAATCTCGAAGCTTTCCTCCCTTCGCCCCCGATGGAGAGACCAGCCTGTACTTTGGTTTTCGGAATGCGGGCAAGCGGGGAGCGACTTTTGATCCCGAGGATGAGCGCCAGCGCGAGCTCTTTCACGCCCGACTGGCTGAAGCAGACGTATTGATCGAAGCACAGGGCCCCATCCGGTTGGAGCAGTGGGGTCTCTCGACCGAGTCAATCCAGCGTCGTCATCCGCACCTCATCATCACTTCGATCAGCGACTTCGGTTACGACGGGCCCTATGCGAACTATCAAGGCACTGAACTGACCGCTTTCGCGCTCGGGGGAATGATGCATCGAGCCGGTCGGTTTGAGAAACCACCGCTCGTTGCACCAGGCTCGATCGCGTACGACACCGCAGGCATTCATGCCGCTTTCGGAACGCTCTTGGCCCTCTATAAGCGCATGCAGACAGGCCTCGGCCAACACCTCGACGTTTCAGCCGTCGAGGCGGCCGCCAATTTATCCGATTGGTCGTTGCCGAATTACTCCGTGAATCCAACAGTGGGTCCGCGGGCTGGCGCGGGCATCTACACCCTATATCGATGTCGCGATGGCTACATTCGAATGATCATTCTGGTGAAACACCATTGGCACGCTTTGCTGGATTGGGTGGGCCACCCGGCTGAACTCGAAGACCCGAAGTATGACCACTTTGTGAATCGTCTGATGGAGCTTCCCAAAATTGTTGCGGTCTTGGAGCGGTTTTTTGAGGATAAAGGCAATGTCGAGGTCGCCCGCGAGGCGCAGGCCCGCGGCATACCGGCGACACCCTTGCTCCGACCCGCCGAAGCCATGCAGCACGAGCACGCAGTGGCTCGAGGCACTTTTCATGAAATAGAGATGGGGGGCGGCCAGCGGGCCCAAGCCCCTTCGGGCTTCCTTACGGTGGACGGTGAGCGGATCGGCCCTCGGGTCGGCCCCCCGGATCTGGGTGGATCACTTGCGGAGCCCTTTGCCGATGGGCCCGAGCGGCAAAGCTTCGCCGAGTTGTTCGACAATCCAACGGGCGCAGTCGGAGACGGCCACCCGCTGCGAGGCGTGAGGGTTGTCGATTGCGGAGTCGGCGCGGTGGGGGTCGAAGTCGGACGCTTGCTCGCTGAGTATGGCGCCGACGTGATTAAGATCGAGACCCAAACGGCACCCGATTTCATCCGGATCATTATGAGCACTTGGATGAACCCCTCTTTCGCTTCCTCGAGTCGAAGCAAGCGGAGCTTCGGGGTGGACATGAAAGGCGCTGAGGGCGCGGCCTTGGTTGGACGTTTGGTCGATCAAGCGGATGTCTTCATCGAAAACAACGCCACCGGCACCACCGAGCGTTTGGGATTTGGCGCGGAGGCTCTTCGAGGTCGAAATCCCCGGATCGTCAGTTTCTCAAGCCAGATGGTGGGCAGTTGGGGTCCATGGAAGGATTGGGTGGGATACGGTCCGAATACCCATCCCGTCAGTGGCTTGCAGTACCTCTGGAACTATCCTGAAGACGAAGACCAGCCGGCGGGCTCGACCAACGTCTACCCCGATCATCTCGTCGGTCGTCTCGGCGCGATGGCGGTGATGGCCGGTCTGATTGGTCGGGCGCGCACGGGGCAAGGCGGTCACATCGACGCGGCTCAATTCGAAACCGCGGTCAACATGCTTGGCGACTTGATGGCGCAGGAGAGCCTTTCACCGGGCAGCGTCCGACCGCTGGGCAATGCAAGTGAAAGAGGCGCGCCCTGGGGTTGCTATCGCTGCGCCGGTGAAGACGAGTGGTGTGTGATTTCCGTCCGGTCTGATGCCGAGTGGGCCGCCTTGAAGGAAATTTTGGGCCAACCCGCGTGGGCCGAATCAACGGACTTCGATACCGCGGCTGGCCGGAAGGCCAATCGGTCTTCCATCGACGTTCACTTGGAAGAGTGGACCCGCGAGCGCTCACCCCGCGACGCGATGGAGGCCATCCAGTCTGGGGGGATTCCGTGTGGCATTGTGGCTCACCCTGAACACCACCTCGGGGATCCTCAGTTGGCGCATCGGGGCTATCCGCAGTTCGTCGATCAGCAGGGTTTGACCAGCATGCTTTTTGAAGGGCCAGCTTTCTTGGCCAGCGACATGCCGCCGGTGATTGTCACCCAAGCTCCTTGGCTGGCGGAGCACACGCGTGAAATCGCCCGTGAAGAGTTGAGTCTCCCCGATGAGGAGATCGATCGCCTCATCGCGGAGGGGGTTCTCGAAGAGTCTCCTGAAGGCTTCGAGGTGGAGTAACCGCAGCCTGAGGGCCAGATCGCGGTAGAGGGTTGAATCAGAAAGTCACCTTCAACCCGACACGTCCCTCGCGAGCGGGCAGGGGGAGCAAGTCCTTCAGGAATGAACTCGCAACACGACCTTCCGCGTTGGTGAGATTTCGGCCCTGCACAATCAGTGTGACGTTGTCTCGGTCCGGGAAGGGATGAGCGGTGAACATGAGATTGAGCATGAGGTAGCCGTCCGTCGGCAACTCGAAGGCGGCGGTTCGGTTCTGAGGCGTCACGTACCAAAGTTCGAATCGCAGGTCGGCCCGTTCGGTTCGGCCCTCGACTCCAAATTTGAGTCGCGCCGGCGGAATCCGCGGGAGCCGCGAATTGGGAGAAGTCGCCGGGGCACCTCCCGGCGGATTGAAGGAAGCCGGAGGATCCATTGTGGCCTTGACCCAGTCGAAGCCGACATCGAGCACCCCGGTAAAATGTTCGGTCTGGATTGCCTCGACGGACCCTGTGATTTCTCCGCCGAAGAACTGCGCATTCACCGGCGTGTATTGTCGACCCATGAGGTCTCCGTTGGGGTCCAGGGTGCCATCCTCCTCGACATATCCGTAATTGAGCAAGGCAATAAAGTCATCGAATTGGGTCCAATAGATATTCGCCCCAAAGCCCCATCGGCCACGCCGTTTGCGGAACGTCCCCTCAATGGTCAGGCCAGTTTCTTTATCGAGGTTAGGGTCGCCGGTCTCAAAGCCGGCGGTGGCGAGATGCGGTCCACTGGAGAGAAGCTCTTCAGCCGTCGGGGCTCTCTCTGTTCGAGATAGGCTGAAGCCCACCAGCCAATTTTCAATAAATTCCCAGCTTGCGCCGAGGGAGAAGCTGCCGGTATTCCAATCTCGGTTGTAGGGCGCATTCACAACGGCGCCCGCGACGACTTGCTTGGCTTGGATAGTTTGCCTTTCGAAACGGACGCCGGCCTCGAAGGTAAAGGGTTCAAGGTGGTATTCTTCAACGGCGTAAAGGCCCCATGAAATTGTTTCGCTCGGAGGAACGAAGGCTTCCTCGCCGGTGACCACATAGTCGCGCGAGATGACCTGGGCACCCATTGCGCCGTGGAGATCGCGCCAGGGTTTTTGAATGAGGTCGATGCGGCCCTCGTTGCCCTTGTCTTTGAAAGTCGTCACGACTTCGACTTCACCATCGGGCTCCGCTTCAAGCTCCTGATGCTGATAGTCGCCATATGCGTATTTGAAGTCAGCGGAATCAAAGATGAGAAAGGGCCGATCAATTTTGCCATTGACGTCTCCCCGCTTTTGGCTGACGTCGATCGTAATCGGCACGTTCGGTTCTGAAGGGACCCCGTAGCTGCTATCGAAGGCCCCATACGCACCGCCGAGGAGTCCATCTTCTCCGATCCAAGAGCCGCCGAGGGTCCCCGCTTTCGTGCTTGTGCTTGTATTTTCGGCGACCCCGTAAGGTCCAAGCGGTGTGCCCCTCGCCTCGTTCAATTGACTTGAGGTGGCGTAGCCGGGGATCTGGAGATTGCTTGAATCACGAAATAAACCGGCGCCCCGGAAGGCGAATGGACCGAGCTTGGTTGTGATCCCGCCCGCTGCAGCTTTTTCGTTTGCGGCACTGCCGTAGAGGCCGCGAAGGCTGCCTTCAACAATTTCCGTGGGCAGTTCCTGAGGGATTCGACCGTCGTCCAGATTAATGACGCCTCCGATTGCGGATGGGCCATAGGCGAGTGTCCCCGCACCGCGAAGGATTTCGATTCGGGAAGCGGCCAGGGGGTCAGCGACAACCTGATGGTCTGGGCTCGTCGTCGAGGCGTCCATCGTGCTCATACCGTTTTGGATGACCCGCATGCGGGGGCCATCGAGACCGCGGATGATGGGCCGACCGGCTCCCGGACCGAAGGCGGTCGAGGAAATGCCTGGCATCTCGGCAAGGGTCTGTCCGAGATTTGATTGAAGGGCTCTTTCAAGGGTTTCCTGGGAGAGGACCGAGGTGCCCTGAATCACGTCGAATCGTCGCTTGCCGAGCGGTGAGCCAATGACAACCAGTTCGTCGTAGTCGGAGTGTTGGGCGATCTCGCCGTGGGGTGATTCAGTGGATGGCGATTCGGGTTCGGGATGGTGAAGGGCGGAGTGGTCGCCCCCATTGTCTTGGCCCTGACCTTGGAGGGCGTCGTCCGCTTTGCCTTCGGGTGCCCAAAAAAGAATGGGGACAACAGCAAGAACTAAGTGGAAAGAGAAAGCAAAAAAGCTTTTCATGCAGTGCCCTCGCGAGCGGATTGACCGCTCGTTCTTCGAAACTGTTCGCTTGAACCGGTTCGTTTACAGATAGAGCGATGGGGTCGGCAAGGGGCCTGCTTCGTGCAAAACAAACCGATTTTCATCTGTGTATCGAAAGCCGGTCGCTGCAGGGGTCAAGCTAAACGAAAGCCTTCGCGCTTGCAAGCAAATAGTTCCCACGTGGCTCGAAGAGGTGTATGCATATCGGTTGCAAGATGCCGGCGGCGATGGCTCGGGCGAGGGGTATCCTCAACGTGACTCAATCGCTGTGGGTTTTTGAAAAAACGGAGGGGAGTCAGAAGTGATGCGACCCCGCATTCTGTTCGTGATCCTTGATGCGTTTCCCTTCAACGGTCTTTCCTCTTCCTCAACACCCACCTTGGCTGGACTTGCCCGCGAAGGCGGATGGTCTCAAAGCGGGGGCCAGTCGGTTTTATCGGCCTCGACCTATCCCAATCATGCGAGCTTCGTGACGGGTGTGGGTCCTGAACGGCATGGTGTCTTGGCCTCTCGGGCCCCGGTAGACGGCGAATGGAAGCCGGCCCGGGAAGTCCCCCTCGCGTCCCCGACACTTTTCGAGGATTGTCGCGCGGCTGATCTGCGGGCGGTTGGTTTATTCGGAGATCAAAATTTGGTTCACGTTTGCGGCGCCCTTGAGGCCGATGTCCACTGGCCGCCGCAAGGTCAGTTGCCCGACTCGTGTGCTCGGGGCCTGCTCGGATACGGAGCCGATCAAGCGGTTGTTGAGGCTGCGGCATCGATTGAACTCAATGCTGCCGATCTTGCGGTGATTCAGCTCGACGAGGTTGATACGGTGCGACACTTGAGGGGGCCCGACGCGCCGGAATCGCGGGAACAGTACACCGCGACCGACGCGGCCTTGGGTGAACTCCTCGAATCGTTGAGGGGGCAGTGGGCGGAGACCTTGGTGATTGTGGTCAGCGATCATGATATGGAACCGGTCGAACCTGGCGCGGTCGACCTTCACGCCGAAGCGCTCGACCGAGGTCTCTCGGTTCACGTCGAACATGATGGGACCGCCTGCTGGGCGGTGGGTGACACAACGGAGGAAGAGCTTTTGGGGCTGCCCTCTGTGGACGGTGTTCAGTGGGTGGCGGATCGACATTGGATTCTATGGGGACAGCCCGGTCAACAATATGGAATTGATTTTGGTTTAGCGGGCCAGCATGGCAGCCCGCGTACGGCTCGTCAGCTGGCCGTTGTCGGCGGCGGTCATGCGGTGGCTGGACCCCTGGGTGACTGGCTTCGTCGCGAGACTCCCACGGGCACCGATTGGGCTCCCATCATCCGCCACAATCTCGGCCTGCTTGTGGGGGGAGCTTAATCTGCAGTGTGTGTTTGATCGCAGTTTGATCTGCCATAATTCGACACTCTTAACACCGGTGCTGTCGGCATGTGCCTCATGACATCGCCTGGCGGGACGAACGGGGAGCGAACCGATGAATCGATCGATCGTGTTTTTTGGGCCAAGCCGTCTTTTGATCTCAGCAGGTCTAATGCTCGCTGTAATGGGGTGTTCAGGTCATCCCGGTCCGGCCCCGGAGTCCGCTTCGGATCAGTCATCGGAGGCCGCACGGAAGGTTGACGCCCAGCGAGTTGCGAATGCCGATGCCACCCCCGAAGAATGGCTGACGCATGGGCGGACCTATCGCGAAGAGCGCTTCTCGCCCCTTGATCAGATCCGTGCTGGCAATGTGTCCGACTTAGGCCTGGCTTGGTTTGCCGATCTCCCGACTCGTCGCGGGATCGAAACCACACCGCTGATGGCCGATGGTCGCCTCTATGTCACGGCTGCGTGGGGACATGTCTTGGCTTACGATGCTCGAACGGGCGAGTTGCTTTGGCATTTTGATCCCAAGGTGCCGAAAGCCTATGCACGCCACGCGTGCTGTGATGTCGTCAATCGAGGAGTAGCGCTTTGGGGTGACCGGGTTTATGCCGCGAGCCTGGATGGCCGCCTGCGCGCTTTGGATCGAGACAACGGACAAGTCATCTGGGAAGTAGACACCCGTTTGAACGATCACGATTCTTATACCATTACCGGTGCACCCCGGGTCGTGAACGGAAAGGTGATTATCGGGAATGGCGGCGCCGAAATGGCGGTTCGGGGTTATGTCACCGCGTATGATGCCCAAACCGGCGACGAGGTCTGGCGCTTTTTCACCGTTCCGGGAGACCCTTCGAAGGGTTTCGAAGATAAAACGCAAGAGTGGATCGCGTCGACTTGGACCGGAGAATGGTGGAAGAATGGTAAAGGGGGCGGGACGGCGTGGGATTCCTTTGCCTTCGACCCCGATTTGAACTTGCTTTATATCGGAGTGGGCAATGCGGCGAGCTGGAACCGAAAGGTGCGAAGCCCTGAAGGCGGGGACAATCTTTTTGTTTCTTCGATCGTTGCGGTCGACGCGGACACAGGCGCCTACCGCTGGCACTACCAGACGACACCCGGTGATCACTGGGACTACACAGCGACCCAGCACATGATTCTCGCTGAGATTGCAATCAATGGTGGTCAGCGCGAAGTCATCATGCAGGCGCCAAAAAATGGCTTCTTCTACGTCCTGGATCGTCAGACGGGGGAGCTGCTATCGGCAGAAAAATATATGCCTGTGACCTGGGCGACGCATGTCGACCTTGAGACGGGCCGACCCGTCGAAGCAGCCGGCGTTCGCGATACCGATGAAGATCGGCCCATCGTTCCGGGACCGAGTGGATCCCACAATTGGCACCCTATGAGCTTTAGTCCGGATACGGGTTATGTCTACATACCCGCCAAGGTTTCGAGCGGCGTCTATCGAGATGACTTTGTGACCCAGCGACGCAAAACGATCTGGACTGTGAACTATGAAGTTTCCAAAATGATCGCTTTGCCCGACGAGATGCCTTTCGAAGAGAGAGCAGCGACCGGGGCAGTGTTGGCCTCTGGAATCTTGATCGCTTGGAATCCGTCGACGCGTCAGGAGGTTTGGCGAGTCCCGACCGGTTTTTATTCGGGGGGCGGCTTGCTATCGACCCATGGCAACCTGGTTTTTCAGGGCGATTTGTCCGGTCAGTTCAACGCGTACGCGGCGGACACAGGGGAGACCCTCTGGAGCTACCCCACCCAGGGCGGCATTATGGGCTCTCCCATCAGCTACTCCCTGGACGGTGAGCAGTACGTTGCGGTGGCCCAGGGCTGGGGGGGCGAGAGCAGCCTGCCTTTTGGCGCAATCAGCGGTCCCCAAGGGATGGTGAACATTAGTCGTCTCTTGGTCTTCAAGCCCGGTGGGCAGGCGAAGCTGCCCATCGTCGAGACCCAGGAGGAAACCCTCGAGGCGCATGCCCTCGCCGCGGCTTCTCCGGAAACCATTGAAAACGGACGAGCGCTCTACAACACCTACTGCTCCGTCTGTCATGGGGGGAATGCCGTCAGCGGTGGGCTCGTCCCGGATCTACGCTACCGGATCGGGGCCTTGGCCCCGGCCTGGAGGGCCATTGTGATTGAGGGCGCCTTGGTTGAGGCCGGGATGCCGGGCTGGGCGCCTTTCATGTCTCCCGAAGAGGCCGATGAGATCTTGGCCTACGTGGCCCATGAGGCCACCCTTGGGCATCAACGGGGTGAGAAGCGCGTCGTTCGCCGGTAAGGGAGGCCTGCGACGCGCTTCTCTCAACCGCGGATCGGGATCTAGAGCCGATAGCCCGTCTCTTCATGGAGAGAGATATCGAGCCCTTCGTTCTCGTCGTCTGCATCCACGCGAAGGCCGATCCAAGCATCCACCACTTTCAGGATGATCCAGGTGATGATTCCGGTGTAGACCACGGTCGCGATGGAGGCCGCGAGTTGCTTTCCGACTTGCGTCCCGATGCTGATCTCGCCCATGTTGCCACCGAATAACTCTGCGCAAAAAACTCCAGCGAGTACGGTGCCCACGAAACCTCCGACGCCATGAACACCAAAGACGTCGAGCGAATCGTCGTAGCCTAGAGCTTGTTTGATTGTCGTCGAAGCGAAGTAGCAAACGGCCCCTGCGGCGATACCGATGAGCAGGCCTCCGATCGGTCCGATGAAGCCCGAGGCGGGGGTGACCGCCGCGAGTCCGGCGATGGCGCCGGTGGCCAAGCCCAGAGCGCTCGGCTTGCCGTGGATCCCCCATTCGATGGCCATCCAGGTCAGGGCCGCCGAGGAAGCCGAGAGATGAGTCACAGTGATCGCCATGGCGGCATCGCCATTGGCGGCCAGGGCACTGCCTCCGTTGAATCCGAACCAACCGACCCACAGCATGCCGGTCCCAGTCAACGTCATCGTCAAATTGTGCGGAAACATGGGCGTTGAGCCGTAGCCCATGCGGGGTCCGATCACGATACAGGCCACCAACGCGCCGATCCCTGCAGTGATATGGACCACGATGCCGCCGGCAAAGTCGAGGACGCCCCAGTCGCCGAAGAAACTCCCGGCCCCGCCCCACACCATGTGACAAATTGGGAGATAGACCACTACCAACCAGACGAGCGAGAAGATCAGCATCGCGCTGAACTTCATCCTCTCAGCGAAAGCGCCAATGATCAGGGCCGGTGTGATGATGGCGAAAGTCATTTGAAAGGAGAAGAAAAGAATTTCGGGGATCGTTCCCCAGGTGGTGTTGCCGTCGACGCCGGTCATGAAGGCCCGCGAAAATCCGCCGATGAAAGAGTGAAGTCCCGTTGAACCTTCCTGCATACCTGTCGGATCAAACGCGAGGCTGTATCCAAAGACCAACCACAGCACGCTGACCGCAGCCGTTAGGACGAGGCATTGCATCAAGACAGACAAGACATTCTTTTGGTGAACCAGGCCGCCATAGAAAAGGGCAAGGCCGGGAATCGTCATAAAGAGGACAAGTGCCGTAGAAATCAGGATCCAGGCGGTGTCGGCGCCGTTGATTTCGTCCGCCGCCAAGGCAACTGAAGGTGCGAAAAGAAGAACGAAGCCGACCCAAAGGGCCAGCCAGCGCCCGGGCCGGCCAGGGCCCTTCGTCGAGGCGATGGGAATGATTGGATAGGTCAGATTGCAGCTCTGCATCTTGGCTCCTGGGTCCGTCGATGTGGGACGGGCATGTTGTGGGAGAAAGGGCCGGCTGGGCGGCGCCGATACTATGCGAAATAAATGGCCCAGTAGGGCTCAAGAAGGCACATAATCGACCAACCAGCGCCCTTCTGGCTCGATGATCCGACCTGGATGTGCTGAAATCTGCACAGTTTGGGTTGCTTGTCCCCCGTTGGCTTGGCTGAGCGGCCAAGCCTTGGGGTCGAAGCGGATTGGGCTACTCGGGCTCGGGATGTTGTTTCAGGGGGTCGGGCCAAGGGCGAGGATCAACGGGCGCTTGAAGCAGATGCGACTTCGGGCCCGACTCAAGGGAACCGGTTGCCACGCCATGGCCCCTTTTGCTGTTCATCTGATCGCACTTCTTCCACGAGCCGGGTCACTGGGCCTGCATGCGTTAGTCTCGACCAACTGTGATCGAATTGATTGAACTCGCCTTTCCATTTCTGGCTCTTCTGACTTTCATTGTTGTCCCCCTTTATGCCTGGCTCCAACGCGGCCGGACTTTTGCGATCTTCAGCGCTGTCGTCATGGCGCTGTCTCTGGCCGGGGCCTGGGTGGTTCACATTCGTTTACCGCTCTGGCTTCACGGCAGCGAGCTTCGCCTCGCCCAAGTTGCCATGACGTATGGAATGGCGGCGGCCGCCTGGCACTACGCTCACTTGGTTCGAGCCCGAATGAGAGGCCCGCTTTTCCGGTGGGCGATTTCGGTGCCTGGTCAGACCTTCATCGCATCGAGCTTTTTAGCCACTTTTTGGATGCTGATCCTGCTGTGCGTGAGGGCGCCATTTTGGTTTTTCGACGTACACAGCGTTCAGACAGTCCTGGCGCCCCTCGATGGCCTTCCTTACTTGGTCGGTCTCGTCGCAGCCTTTGTCTCGGCTCGCCCCTTGGCTGAAACCGTTTTCTTTGATTTAGCGTCAGAGGGCCCAACGAGCTTTAAAAGGTTGAGCCATATACGACGGCGAGGACGACCGGAGAGGAAGCAGGATTCGGGGAACCGCCCCTTGAGGGTCGTCCAAATCACGGATCCGCACCTTGGGCCTTGGCAGCCGATTCATCGCCTTCGGGCTCTGGTCGAGGACCTCGTTTGCCATGACCCAGATCTCGTTTTGCTGACCGGCGACTTTTTGACCATGGAAAGTAATGAAACGCCCGGGGCCTTGGCTGAGGCCCTCGCGCCACTGCGTGATCTGCCCGGCCGCTGCTATGCGATCTTCGGCAATCACGATCACGAAGCGCCCGACGAAGTTCGGGAGGGCCTCGCTGCCAACGGCGTGAGATTGCTCGTCGATGAAGGATGTATCCATCAGTCTTCCCTTGGACCCATTCAGATTATTGGCGCCGACTACACCCGACATCAACGAGAAGAGCATCTCGCCCAACTTCTGAATGCTTTCCCGGCGCTTCCAGGACATTTACGCCTGCTTCTGCTGCACGATCCAAGTGCCTTTCATGATCTCCCTCAGGACGCCGTCGATCTCGTTTTTTCAGGCCACACTCATGGCGGTCAGGTCGGCTTGGTCAGTTTGGGTTTCAACTGGACCGTGCTTTCCCGAAGTCGGTGGCCCGATCACGGCCTCTTCGCGCGCGGTCGGAGCCGTTTGTACGTTCATCGTGGCACGGGTTTTTATGGCTTCCCTCTTCGACTGGGCGTTCCGGGCGAGGCTTCTGTCATGGAGATTAACTGGCCCGGAACCGAATGGGCCTCGGTTCAGAGTGAATCCAGCTGATGCGTGCTCACTCCTCGGTGGCCCCGGCCGAAGCCGAGATGCAGAAGCGTTTTGAGGCGGCCGAAAAAATCTGCGTCGGCGACACGCTCCTCAGGCGCGCCTCGTTAACGGTCAGTCTCGCGTCGCTGCGGGCGCATTTTGGCCGGCAAGTCGGACAAACGCCCAAGGAACTCAAGAATCCCCATGTGGAGCCCCGCGTTACTCCTTCAGAGCGGGAACGCGCGACTCCTGCCGCGGTTCTCTTGGGTCTAGTCGCCCGCGAGTCAGGTTTGAGTTTGATCGTGACCCGACGCCATCCAGACATCTCGTATCCGGGCCATTGGGTCTTTCCCGGCGGCCGGGCTGATGCCGGAGATGCCAATGCTTTTCAAACCGCTTTGCGGGAAGCCCACGAAGAGATCGGTCTCGAAGCCAATCGAGTTGAGATCATGGGTCGGCTCGGGGACTATGTCAGCCATAGCGGCTACCGGATTGCTCCTATTGTCGGTTTCGTGAAGCCGCCCGATGAGTGGAGGCTTAACCCGGGTGAAGTCGAAGCCCTAACGGAAATCGAGCTCGATCGGGTTTTAGACTGCGATAGCTACTTTCTGTATCGCTTTCCCGGCCGCGAGGACAGAGCACACTTCGCCTTGGCTTTACCGCCAAGCGGAAAAGAAGACGGCGAACTTTGGTTGACCGGCGTGACCGCATCTCTGTGTATCGGCTTGTATGAGGAGCTGGCAAAGACTCATTCAGAGCAGCTCACAGACTTTCGCTGAACCCTTTGGGCCCGAGTGTCAGTCGAGCTGCTGACTTCGCCCAGTATTCGGTGAGTGCATCTCGCCCAGGCGGTTCGAATTCGATTAGGATCGATTTGTATCACTGTCACTTTTGGCTGCTTTCACTTGAGGATCTCATAGTCCTGCAGGTCGGGTCGCAGGGTCCACTCCCAATAGTCAACAAGGAGCCAAGGTGAGGTGGCCGTGACGCGACCTGTCTCGTTCTTGTACCAGCTGTTAACACCCGGATGGGACCAGACGGTTCGGGAAAGGGCTTCCTCGAGGCGGTGATTGAAGTCGTCGTTGGCGCCCTCGCGACAGTCGAGCGCTTGCGCGTCCTGCTCGAAGAGCGCCTTGAGGCAACCGAGGATATATCGGACTTGGCATTCTGAGTGGAAAATGATGCTGCCCGCGTGTGCGAGGTTGGTGGCCGGTCCATACAGGCAAAAGAAATTGGGAAAGTGGGGGATCGTCATCCCGAGGTAGGCCTTCGGATCATCTCCCCATTTTTCCGAGAGTGTGACTCCGCCCCGTCCAATGACTTTCATCGGCCAGAGGAAACGATTGGCGTGAAAGCCTGTTGCCAGCACGATGGCATCGACGGGGTGGCGGGTTCCGTCTTGCGTCACGATCGCACGTTTTTCAACGTGATCGATCCCCTCAGTGACCAAGGAGACATTGTTCTGTTTCAAAGTCGCGAGCCAACTGCCGTTGTCTTGGAGCATTCTTTTCCCGAAAGGGGGATAAGACGGAACGACTTTCTCAATCAATTCGGGACAGTCCATAAGCTGCGACTCGATGTATTCGGTAAAACCGATTCGGGCTTCTTCATTCAGCGCATTGACGCTTCGCTCCGGATGGGGCCAATCCGGGTCCACGATCAAAGAAGGCATGAGGCCGTCCGAGCCCGGCCAAAAAAGCAGGAAGCGATACCAGCGGGCGTAAAAAGGAACATGGGCTAGGAGCCATCGCTTGCCGTCCTCAACCGGTCGGTGGTAGTCAGGGTTTGGGAACATCCAGGCTGGGGAGCGCTGAAAAACGGATAAGTGCGCAGCGATTTTGGCCAGCTCGGGACCGATCTGAAACGCGCTGGCGCCGGTCCCCACCAAGGCGACCTGCTGATTCTGGAGCGAATGCTCGTGGTCCCAACAAGCCGAGTGAAAACTGGGCCCCTCAAAGTCATCAAGGCCCGGGATATCGGGGACGCGGGGTCGATTGAGTTGCCCCACGGCGCTGACGACGGCGTTAAAAGTCGTCTTTTCGACTGTGCCGTCCTGACTTCGAGCAGTGATTTCCCAGGTACAGGTGGAATCCTGAAATCGTGCTTCCAGGATCTCTGTATTGAAGCGGATCTGGTCGCGCACTGCGTATTTTTCCGCGCAGTGTTCGAAATACGCGCGTAACTCAGGCTGCCGGGCGAAGTATTCGCTCCACTCGGGGTTGGGCTCAAAGGAGTAACAATAAAAGTGATTGCCGATGTCGACTCGGCACCCCGGGTAGCTGTTTTCGTACCAGGTCCCTCCGACCGCTTCATTTTTTTCAAAGACCGTGTAGGAAATGCCCGCTTGCCCGAGTTGAATGGCAGTCAGTAGGCCCGACATTCCAGCGCCGATGACAGCGACATGAAAATTTTTTCGAGTCGCCTCGGGAATTCCTCGCCAATCCACACTTCGCATGTCGGCATCACCCAGCGCGAGCTCTTCGAGCATCATGGGGACATAACGCTCGGGCACTTCTTGGCCGACCACGAAGCTCATCATCTCATGGATGATTTCAGGGGGCGGCGGCGGCAAAGGCGGGCAGCCTGCGTCTCGGTATTCGACTAAAGCACGGAGAGCCCGCTGTCGAACTTCTTCGGCCTCGGACTCTGCGATGCCACCGGTGGTGTCCCCGAGGACGGCCGTTTCGGGTCGGATAGAGCCCTCAAGAAGGGTGTGGTCCCCGGTCAGATGAACGAGGGCTGCCAGCAAGGTGGGAATGCTGGCCTCGGCGAGGGCGGAGCGAATGAAGGCCTCGTCCTCGGTGATGGGTCGAAGCGATTCGGGTCGCGTGTCGCTCACGAGGGGGTCGCCCCATCGCGGTGTGTCAGAAGGAAGGTCCGCACGGCCTCTACGGCGGCGGGCAGGCCTTCGGGTGACTTCCAATCCTCGATCAGCTGGGCCTGTGGGGCGGCTTGGGCGATCTCCCGCGATGTGGACTGGGGGTGGTAGAGGTCATTGCCCATCAGAATCAGCAACGGGGTGGGGCACTCTTTTACGAAGTCCCGACTCACGTTGAAGACGAAGTCCCCGTCGTACATATTGCTTCGAAAGCGCTCCCAGTCTGTGTTCGTGAGATGGGGGTATTGAGATCGCAGATCCGCCGCCCAGCCGTCAAACATTTCGTAAAAAGCGGTGCGGTTGTCCTCAAAGCCAATGGGTTGTTGAAGCACCGCCGCGGCCACACGCTGCGGGGCCTGTTGAATGACCCCGAGGCAGTAGGGCCCGCCGATGCAACCCCCGAGAAGGTGGCATCGCTCGATTTCCAAATGGTCGAGGAGGGCGATGTGATCCTGCGTGTAGGTCGTCCAGCCGTCGCTCGCCGAGACGGGGCCTCGGGATCGTCCGGCATTGCGTTGGTCCATCGCGATCACGCGGAAATGGTCGCTTAAAGCTTCGATCGGGTTCCATGGAGATTGGGCCCAGAAAGAAATGGCGGACCGCATTCCTCCCGGAGCAAAAAGGAGGATCGGAAAACCCTCGCCGGTTTCTTCGTAATAGAGTTCGGTATCGCCTTGGACGAAAGTCGGCATGGAATTCCTCTGGGGGAACAGGCGTTCAACAGGGGTGCCCCACCAAGATGAAGCAGTGAACTCGCCGAGACAAGTCGCCCCGGGAAAGCTTACGGGTGCTCGTCGCTCGGAGGACTGGCCTGGATGATCACGGCCTGGGGGGCGCGGTAAGGGTTCTTCAGGCCCATGCGGGCTCGTCGAGCCGCGCGCTGGCTGCCGTGGGGGGGGTCGTAGTCGAGGATTTTCTGATAGAGGACGAGGGCCTGCTCACGTTGACCCGCGGCATCGAGCGCCTGGGCGTGGATCAAGTCAATCCAGGCGGTTGCCCAAAGCGGGTTTTCGGGGGGCGTTGCGATTTCGGGGGCGAGCAGCTGAAGAGCACGGTCGGGATCCCCCTCAAGCAGCGCGGCCCGCGCTTTCCAAGTCGGCGCCATTCGGATCCAGCTTTCTTCCGCGGTGTTTCGAGGCTTGCGATCCGCGAGGGCATTGGCGGTCGCAATGACTTCTTGAGGCTTTCCGGTCTCGTAGAGCGCCTCGATCAATTCAAATTGCAAGAGGACGTTTTGCGGATAGCGCTGCGCCAAGGAACGGATGATGGGCAGGCCGAGTTCGGCCTGATTTTCACGGAAGTTGATGTAGATGTTGCCCTTCATGTAGAGCGCATCTTCCCGATAAAGGGTGCCGGTTTCGGCAACTTTCTCGATCAACACGACGCCTTCTTCCGCGTTCCCGGTCGGGATGAACCACAGCCAACCCAGCCAACGGGTTACGAGATCCGGGATGAGGCTGACAAAAAAGTAATACATGCCCAGGTAATACTCGGCGTCCGTCCAGTCAGGGCGGAGTTCCAAGGTCTTCTCAAGATGCTTTCGGGCCCGTTCGCCGTCTCGACCGGCTTTGTAATACCGACCTCGCCAGCCATGGAGCCGGCCGAGATTCATCAGGGCCTGGCCTTTGAGGTAATGGGCTTCAGCCTCTTCATCGTTTCGGTCAAGGCGCTCGTCCGCCAGTTCGATGGTTCGTTGGCATGATTTTTCGATCGGTACGTCGTATTGGGTGTCTTCGTCGTCGTAGAGCATCAGCCAGAACAGGGTGTAGGTCTCAAGAACGAAGGGCCATGCGCTTTCCGGATGGGCCGCCTTGAGCTGATCGGCCATCCTCAAAGCTTCCTGGTGCCGACCCTGGAAATTCAGCTGAACGCCCTGCATCAGGTCCGCCTCTCTCAAGGGCGGTTTTTCGGGGATTCCCACGGAAGTGCCTTGACGGGCGGCGTCGAGGTCCTCTCCGCGGCTCGGCGAAGGTCCGATCAGGCAGAAAAAGAGCCCCGCCATGGCAAGCACGCTGGCCCCAATAGGACGGGCTCGGAGGCCCATTGAGCGGGAGAAAGCCCGCTGTGTACGTTTCTGCGGCCCCACTGGGGTCGAGCGGATATGAGTGGGACGGGTCATGAATGATCGCTGCCTCGCGGGCTCCGGGTTTCGCGGAGCCATCGTGGAAAGAATGGGGCGGCCCGGGCTCGCCGTCCAGTGGGCCGACCCTCGCCGGAGCCGCCTCCGCGGTCTACGATGTGGTGCTCAGTTCGTCGCCGAGTCGGGTGGCGCTCAAAATCCGTGGGAGAGATCCATGTACGAAGAGTTGCGTCAGGTATGGGGACAGTTGACTGCAGAAGGGGGACCCTTCGAGATTGAACAGGTCACCGTTCGCGGGGTGCCGGTGAAGAGCTTCAAAAATGCAGCCCCCACCCTCCGCGATTTTTGGCTTCAGTCGGCCGCGCAGGGCGACAAAGATCACCTTGTGTATGGGGACGAGCGCTGGACTTTTGCGGACGCTCATCGAGAAGTGGCCTCCGCGGCCGCTTGGCTTTCTTCTCAGGGAATCGGGTCGGGGGACCGCGTCGCGATTGCCATGCGGAACTATCCCGAATGGATGCTCGCTTATTGGGCCACGGTTTCCATCGGCGCCACGGCGGTGGGTATGAACGCTTGGTGGACCGGCCCTGAGATGGTTTACGGCCTTCAGGATGCTGCACCACGTGTACTGATTGCCGATGCACAACGCCTCGAGATTTTGGCCCCACAGCGATCCGAGGTGGGTGATTTCATCACGGTGAGCGTTCGCGCCGAGGGCGCCGGACCGTCTGATGCCGTGGATTGGTCCGAGCTCAAGGCGGCCCCCTCTGAAATGCCCGAGGTGGAGGTAGATCCCGATTCGGACGCCTGCATTTTCTACACATCAGGGACGACCGGCCGACCGAAGGGAGCGCAACTGACTCACCGAGGGTGCACGAATAACATCATGGGGGTCGCTTTCGGAGGATTGGCTTTCGCGAGTGCCTCTCGGCTGGCCCAAGGGACGCAACAAGAAACTCCGCCGAGTCCGCCGCGGTCTCTCTCCGCATTGGTCGTGACGCCTCTGTTTCATGTGACGGCGAACAACTGCGTTGCGCACGCCGCGACACTGGCCGGCGGCAAGCTGGTCCTGATGTACAAGTGGGAGCCGGGCGAAGCCCTCAAGCTGATCGAGCGGGAACAGATCACCAATTTGAGTGGTGTACCCGTCATGGCTCGGGAGTTGATCGCTCATCCCGATTTTTCGAAATACGACACGTCTTCGCTCGCGGCGTTGGGCGGCGGGGGAGCGCCCCTTCAGCCGGACCTCGTCGAGAAAATCGACAAGCAGGTCGCGACGGCTCGCCCCAGCACTGGATACGGGATGACCGAGACCTGCGGGATCATTACTTCCAATGCTGCTGATTTCTTCGTCGATAAACCGGCAAGCGCCGGCCCCGCGATGCCCAATTTTGAGGCGAAGTGTGTCGACGACTCCGGGAAGGATTTGGCCCCCGGAGAGGTTGGCGAACTCTGGGTCCGGAGCGCCCAAATCATCGCAGGCTATTTGAATCGGCCTGAGGCCACGGCGGAAAGCATCACTGAGGGTTGGCTCCATACCGGAGACGTGGCGCGGATCGACGAGGATGGATTCATCTTTATTGTCGACCGGGCCAAAGACATGGTTCTGCGGGGGGGCGAAAACGTGTACTGCGCCGAGGTGGAGACGGTGGTCTTCGAACACGACGATGTGGCCGAGTGCGCAGTTTTTGGGGTTCCGGACGATCGACTGGGAGAAGAAGTCGCGGCGGCGGTCGTCCTGAAGTCGGGGTCGGCCACCACAGCCGAGGATCTTCGGGCTCACTGCGGGGCTCGGCTCGCCAAGTACAAGATCCCTCGATACATCTGGCTCTTGGAAGAGTCCTTACCTCGGAATGCAAATGGGAAGTTCCTCAAAAGGCAGCTTCGGGATGAGCTGGATCTTGCCGAGGCCACCTAGAACAAATCCCCCGATGGCGTGAAAAACCGAGGGGGTGACATTTCTTTGGGGGCTTGATCCGGCGGGTGCAACGACAGGAGGTTGTCCGTGTCGCTGGAAGAAGGATCCGTGAAAGACCCCGTCTGCGGAATGCAGGTTGCCTCGGATGCGGCGAGTCACTTCGACTGGGTCGGGCAGGTCTATCGCTTCTGCTCTGATCGCTGCCGCGATCGTTTTGCATCCGATCCCGAGGCCTTTCTCAATCCGCAGCCCGCGCTTCCCTCGCCCTCGGGCACCCGCTACATCTGCCCCATGCACCCCGAGGTGAATGAGTCTGAGCCGGGGGACTGCCCGGACTGCGGGATGGCGCTCGAACCCCTGATTCCTGTTGCGACTGCACGCTGGACTTGTCCGATGCATCCCGAGATCGTTGAAGACGGTCCTGGCGATTGTCCGCTTTGCGGGATGGCTCTTGAACCGATGGAAGTGTCCTCTGAGCCGAACGCAGAGCTCATCGACATGTCCCGTCGGTTTGGATGGGCAGTGCTTCTAACGCTTCCTGTTTTTGGCTTAGCGATGGGAGAAATGATCCCGGGTAACCCGTTGAACGAGTGGCTCGGCGCGAAACCGCGTAGCTGGGTCGAGGGAATCCTCGCGACGCCGGTCGTTCTCTGGTGTGGGGCGCCTTTCCTCGTTCGGGGTTGGAACTCAATTCGTACCCTCCACCTGAATATGTTCACGTTGGTGGCCATCGGGAGCGGTGCGGCCTGGGCATACAGTGTTTTTGCGACGCTGCGACCCGGTCTATTTCCGCCCTCTTTCCACGGGCCAGATGGATCCGTGGCCGTTTATTTCGAGGCGGCCTCGGTCATCGTCACCTTAGTCTTGCTGGGACAGGTGCTTGAGTTGCGGGCGCGAGACCGGACCGGGGAAGCCATCCGATCGCTTTTGGGGTTGGCGCCGAAAACGGCTCGACGGGTTGATCCTCAAGGCGAAGAAGAAGACGTGGCGCTGGACCAGGTGATTGCGGGAGACCGGCTTCGCATTCGCCCTGGCGAGAAGGTGCCGACCGACGGGATTGTGATCGATGGGCAAAGCACCGTCGATGAGTCGATGATCAGCGGGGAGCCGGTGCCTGTGCTGAAGCAGGCGGGTGATTCTGTCACCGGAGCAACGGTGAATGGAACGGGCTCCCTGCTGATTCGAGCGGAACGGGTGGGCTCTGAGACAATGCTGTCTCAGATTGTCCAGATGGTGGCGGAAGCCCAGCGCAGTCGTGCGCCGATCCAAGGCATTGCCGATGCCGTGGCGAGTTGGTTCGTGCCCATTGTCCTTTTGAGTGCCGCCTTGACGTTTGGCGTGTGGGCTCTCTATGGCCCCGAGCCTCGCCTGTCCCATGCGTTGATTGGCGCTGTGGCGGTTTTGATCATTGCTTGCCCTTGTGCCCTCGGGCTTGCAACGCCGATGTCCATCATGGTTGCGACCGGTCGCGGTGCCTCTCAAGGCGTCCTATTTCGAAACGCCGAAGCCATCGAGCGCTTTCGCGAGGTTGATACGGTCGTCGTCGATAAAACGGGAACCTTGACCGAGGGGCGACCGAGTCTTGTGGCAATCCGCTGTAACAAAGCGTTCAACGAGTTGGAGCTGATCGAGCTGGCGGCGGCCCTGGAACGATCGAGCGAACACCCCTTAGCGGCCGCCATTGTGGAGGGCGGCCGTGAGCGAGGCGCTCGGGCTCTGGAAGCAACCCATTTCGAGTCTTACACCGGGCAGGGCGTTGTGGCCGAAGCCGACAACCGGGCGATCGCCGTCGGCAACGAGGGCCTCATGGAGCGTCTCGGTGTCGACATCACGGTTTTGATGGCCGAAGCGGATGAAATGCGAGCGTCGGGGCAGACGGTGATGTTTGTTGCCGTTGATGGTGAGCCCGGGGGATTGCTCGGCGTGACCGACCCCATCAAAAAATCTTCCCCCGAGGCCGTGGAGGGCCTCCACCGCGAGGGGCTTCGAGTCATCATGCTGACGGGCGATACAAAGAAAACCGCTGAGGCTGTCGCCGGCCGTTTGGGTCTCGACGATGTTGTCGCGGGTGTTCTGCCGGAGCAAAAAGCTGAGGTCGTTCAAGCCCTTCAGGCCAAGGGACATGTTGTTGCCATGGCGGGGGACGGTGTCAATGACGCGCCCGCATTGGCCCAAGCTGATGTGGGGGTCGCCATGGGGACGGGCACGGATGTTGCGATGGAGAGTGCCGGCGTGACGCTTTTGCAAGGCGACCTGAGAGGGATCTTGCGTGCACGTCGACTGAGCTCTTCCGCGATGCGGAATATTCGTCAGAATCTTTTCTTCGCCTTCGTGTACAACGCCGTCGGCGTGCCGATTGCGGCCGGTGTTCTCTACCCCTCTTTCGGCATCTTGCTCAGCCCAATGATCGCTGCTGCGGCGATGAGTCTGAGCTCTGTCTCCGTGATCAGCAATGCTTTGCGACTCCGCCGCGTTTCGCTTGGATGAGTCACTTCTCGGCAGCGTGCGCGTGGACCTCGACGATCCGTTCGTCGATATCGTCGTATTCAAGCTTGAGCGCTCTCGACATGATGGCATGCATTTCGTAGAGCGCCGTGACGTAGGTCAATTCGAGAATCTCTTTTTCACCGAGGTGTTCGGATAGCCGCTCGAAGGTCTGATCCTGAACCCGCCCGTTGGCGAGAACCAGTTCGTCGACGTACGCCAGCACAGAGCGTTCTTTGTGACTGAAGGCATCGCTGGTTGTCCACGTGGGAATCTCACGAATTTGTTCTTCAGACAGACCAACCAATCGTGCCGCTTTGCAATGCTGAGAAAAAACGAATTGGCTCTCTCGCAGGAAGCCTGCGCGAGTTTGGCCCAGTTCGCGAAGCTTGGGGTCGAGTTCGCGTGAACGACTTCGGTAAAAGGCAAATCCCGCGACGGCATGTCGAAAACAGTCCGGCACGAGGGCGAAAACCGTCCACCAGTTTCCCTTGGTTCCGGTGGCCGTCCCCGGGTCTGTGACCGGGTCACGACCGTCGAAGAGCATGTCGTAAATTTTCTGGATGTCTTCCGGGGCATCCTTTCGCGAGACTTGACTTAATCGAGGCATACTGTGCTCCTTCGCTGGCTAGGGGCCGCTGGATTAGAGAAATTTCACCATACCGGTTGTCCGCGAGGCGAGCCCGAGGCTTTCTAGAGAAAACGTGAGTCGAGGGGCTTAGAGACGGGGCTCGGTGGGTTCACGGGTAAAGAGAAAACGACTCGCGATCTGACGATTCCGAGCCACGAGCCAATAGCCGAACTCAATTGCCCAGACCCACGGGCGCTGGGCGCCCAGCCGAGCGAGGCGGGTGTAACCGATGACGCCGAAGAGATAGAGGATCGCTCGCCCCGCGCGGATTTGTTCGCCGTTTGGGCGAATGACATAAAGCGCTTTTTGGCAGGCCCGAGCGAGGGCCGGTGTCATGGGCGGGGAGGGGGCTTGCTGGTAGGGCACCATTTTAAGTCTTGTGTTCACATCGCGTTTCTGAAACCAGAGAATGCCCCGCCGGCAGAAAGCGCACTCGCCGTCCCAGAGAACGATATCCGGTTCATGGTCCACGGTGATTGATTCCTTTCCGCCTCACAGTCTACTGCACGGATGCCGCGTCCCGTGGCTCGGTTGTGTCCTCGGTGGGTCCGTGGACTTGGGAGAGAACGGCAGCGCCCAGAATGGACGAGAGGGCCAGCCAGCGAAGGGCCGCGGGGTAATGGCCATAAACGGTGAAGAGCCATCCGACCATGAGGGGACCCGTTGAGCTGATCAACTGTGAGCCGAGCTGCACTGCCCCGAACACCCGGCCAAACGACGGAATCCCAAAGAGGTCGGCGGTGATCAGACTCTGGAGCATAAAAATGCTGCCAATCGTCAGGCCAAAGAGAGCTGTGGAGGCGAAGAGGGAGACGGGTGATGTCGAGAAGGAGAAGGCCAAGATCCCGAGCCCTTGAAGAAGGAAGAGGCCGATGGCCACTCGTCGCTTTTCAAAGCGGTCGGCAACGGATCCGACGATGAGCCGCCCGACCACGCTCCCGATCGGAACAAGGCTCCCGCCCCACATCGCTGTTTCGCGGGGGATCTGTTCCGACAAGGCGGCCAGTTGGTGAGCGATCATTCCGACTTGGGCCGCCAGTCCGAAGCCGAAAGCGAGGCATAATTTCCAGAAGGTTGAGGTTTGAAGCGCTTCCCGTCTTTGCCACTCGCGGTGTTGCACTGACAGAGAGAGGTGGCGGTTTTTTCGAACCCATTCGAGAGATCCGTCCGGCTCGAGCCCATAGGCCCGCGGATCCCAGCGGAGAATAAAGATCACCACCGGAATCGTGACGAGGACGATCGTGATGGCGAGTCCAGCCGTCGTCACGGCGAGGCCTTCATGCAGGATCCAATAAGTCGCGATGGGGATCATGAATGCGCCGCCGACGGAGACGCCCGTCTGGGAAAGCGTTGTGGCGAGGGCTCTTCGGGCAATGAACCAACGGGTGAGAAGCGCGCCTGTCGGAACGCTGGTGGAAAGGGCAAACCCGAAGGCGAGCAGCGCAAAAGCCAATGGGAGTTCAGCGGTCGAGTCCAGTCGACCGATCCAAATTAGCGCGATGGCCTGAATCAGGGCTCCAAAGAAAATGAAGCCTCGCGCTCCCGCTCGATCGACGAGTGGACCGATTCCAAAGCCGAAGAGTCCTGTCAATAAAAAAAAGAGGCTCGATGCAGCTGAAACTTCAACCCGTTCGAAATGATGTACGGCGGGCAGAGCGTCCACCAGGACTTGCTGGCTGTAGAAGCCGATACCGACGCAGACCATCAGTTGAAGAAAGGTGCCGCCGACCACGAACCATCCGTAGTAGACTTGCGGGAATAGCCGATGAATTGCGGGCAGCGCCCGACGCTCAGTCATGACTGCGGAGCATAGGGCGCGGTCTCTCGAAATAGAAGCAGCCAAGGCACGCTCTGCGTGACCGACTCCGTGGGAGAGAAAGCATGACGCCTGAGCCCGAAATTCGTACGAAAACGTGTCCGCTGTGTGAAGCGATGTGTGGCCTGCATGTGGAAATCGAGGCCGGGCAGGTGACCAAAATCCGACCGAACCCGAAGGACGTTTGGAGCGAGGGCTACATGTGCCC
>NHEP01000092.1 GCA_002171515.1 bacterium TMED88
AACAGCTGCTTCTACCACCTTCCCAATGAGGCCGTGCAGGCCCAGCTTGAGGAGGTTGACTTCCGCCGCGTACGCAGGGATCTGCGATTTGGAGCACCCCTGAGCCCCGAATACGGGCGCGTTGAGACCGTTGAGCGAACGCCGGATCAAGTGATCATTGAGGGCTGGATCGATCCGCGCCACCGAACGGGTCGCCCGAGCGTCTGGGTTTCAAGCGGAGACGAGAAGCGCTTGGCCCATTGGGCCCCGTGGGTCAAAAAGGGCCCCTCTTCCCGGTGGCATTGGCGAGCGGAGATCAACCGCACCGAGGAGCAGGGCCCATTTCGGGTCTGGCTCTACGATGACGGCGGCTCCGTGCTCGAGGAATTGCCAGCGGGCGGCGCTGCGCAAAGAGCGCGGGCAGCCAAATTAAAATCGCCATCAGTTTCAACACCTTGAGGGCCAACGGCGCGCAACCGGCCCCCCGCCTCGGCGGGGCGAGGAGAGAGCCGGAGGGGGCCTCCACAATGGCCGTTCAGTCTCCGCTCTCGGTGCCCGAGCGAGCAGTCGCCACGATCTCTTCGGGCCCCATGGACGTGACCCCAAAATCTTCGTTTTGAGCACCCGCACCTCAGTTTATATTTTGACTGCGAGGGATTTTTCAATTGAACTTCTCCCACCAAAGTGGGATTATGCACCCACCTGGGAGGAGGAATGGTGGAGATCTGTGCGCGTGTATCACGGGATGGCTCGAGTCAGCCCTTTCAAGTAGGGCTTGGTCATTGGCTTCACCCGTCTCACGGCCTGCTCCGTATCTGGGTGACCGCGCTTTCCTTGGCCGGACTTCTGGCCGGAGTCCCCGTTCAATCGGCCGAAGCTTGCTCGATGTTGGCCGAGTTTGAACTCTACCCGAACGGCGCCACCCTGGATGGGCAGGGAGGAACCGCCGGAGCGGGAACCGGAACCTCCAATCAAAACCTGGGGGCCTTGTGGACCAGCGACTGGGCGGTGGAGGGTTCCACGCCCAGCACCGCGTTCGTGATCGAAAACCAGCGGATTGTCGCCAGTGACACCGGAGGCGATCTCTATCAAGTCTCCCGCTCCATCGACGTCTCGAATATTGAAGACTTGGGTGTCGGACCCGAACAGTTGCCCGTCCCGATCAATCAACCCGAGACCAGCTTCGCGCAATTCTCCCTGTCCGCCTCGGACATCGCCGCCGCCAGTGCAGGCGGCTCAGGAGGAGGCGTCGTGGGAGGAGCCATCGCGCAGGCTCTCGGGGCCTCCAGCGGAGGCGTCTCAGGGCAGTCGGGCGGCACCCTCTCGGGACCAGGCGAGTGGAATGCCGGCATGCAATTCTCGGACGGCAGTGGCATCGTGGCCGCCTTAGGGATGGAAAGCGATGGGGCGAGCACCCACTTCTACGCCCAACTCGGAGGCTCCGCCCAGACATCGACCGAGACAGTCGATACGAACGAAACCTATGAGTTCTACTTGGCGTTTCGCCCCGGGCAGAACCCGGGCGATCAGGACAGCCTGAAGGTCTGGATCAATCCAGACATGGACGATTTTTTTAGCAACACGAACCCGACCATCGAAATTACGGACGAATTGGGCGTGGGCCGTGAAACGCTCGGCACTGAAATGTCCTTTGTGGCCCAAACGAGTTCGGACAACTCAGTGCCGGCGCCGGTTTTCCGATGGGCCAATAGCCAGCTCGCGCGGGATGCCAACCAACTCGCCGTCCCGCGTCTCGATATCGGCCCGGCCGGAAGCGCTGTGCAGACCGCCTGGGAGGGCTTCGAACCAAGTAGCACCCCGACCTCGTCGATCAACTTCACCGAGGACCTCTCCGTCTACTACCCCACATTGATTCCCGGCCAGTTCGATATGGACATCACCATTGAAACCACGGATGGGTCCAATTTGGGGTTCTTCGATTACACCTTCGCCACCCAGGGCGTGGATGACGACCTCCGAGGCGATGGGGTCAGTGGTGTCGATGGGCTGATCGTCAAAATGGCCAACCTGATGGGCGATCAGTGGCCGGTCCGATTCGGGCTCTACGACGAATCCAATGCGACGGAAGTCCAATTCTCGGTGAGCTACGACAATGGAGTCACTTGGACCGTTGTCGCCGTTTACACCACGGCCACAGGAAACGAATTGCTCAATGGGGCATTCCTCGACCTAGATAATCTGCCCGCAGGATCCAACACGTTCCCCGCCAACGGAAACCCCATCTGGGTCAAACTCGAGCCGACGACACCCGGCGAGACAGTCCAACTCACGAGCATTCAGTTCCTGCCGGAGCCTGGCACGGCGGTCTTAACCGGCCTCGGGCTCTGCGCCCTCGGAATCCGAGCCCGTCGGCAAAGAAACATCGAATCAGGCCGAGGGCAATAAAACCGCGAGGAAGTGCGAAAAAAAGAGAAGGGTCCAAAACCCTCCTGATACACGCGAATGCGCCCAGCTCCTGAGAGAGGAGCCGGGCGCATTCGCGTTTCGGGTTGGTTGTCAGTCTCGGATCCGCTTGACTCTAGGGTAACTAGGAGGGGAAAACGCCATGACACCTCGCTGCATCTCTGCAGACAGCCACATCACTGAGCCTCCGCAGACGTATTCAGACTTCATGGGTCCTCAATATCGAGACCGAGCCCCCCAACTTCGTTATGTAGAAGGACTCGGAGACGCCTTCTTTATTGACGGCCTTGAAAGACCGGTTCCGATGGGGCTCGTCGCCGCCGCGGGTAAGCCCGCCGAAGAAATCCGAATCAACGGCGTCCGTTTTGAAGAAATTCACCCCGGCGGATGGGATCCGCGCGCCCGGCTGGCGGAGCAAGACCAAGACGGCGTATTGGCCGAGATTATTTATCCGACGGTCGGCATGGTGCTCTGCAATCACCCCGACTTCGACTACAAAAAAGCCTGCTTCGAGGGCTACAACCGTTGGCTCGCCGAATACTGCGAAGCCGCCCCCGATCGCCTGATCGGCCTCGGTCAAATCTCCATGCGTTCTCCTGAAGATGGCATCGACGAGCTTGAGTCCATCGCGGCCTTGGGGCTCCGCGGCGTCATGATGCCCGGAAACCCCCAACAAGAAGACTACGATTCAAAGATCTATGCACCCTTCTGGGAGAAAAGCATCGAGCTCGGCCTTCCACTGTCGTTTCATATTTTGACAGACCGCAATTACGCCTTTCAAACCGAGCCGCGAGGCCCTGCGATGAATGGATTTCTCTCGATCGTTCGAGGCTGTCAAGACGTGATGGGGGCTTTGGTCCTCGGCGGCGTTTTCGAACGCCATCCCGATCTCAAAGTGGTCTGCGCAGAAGCCGATGCGGGATGGGTCCCCCACTATATGTACAGGATGGACCACGCCTACAAACGACACCGGTACTGGCTCCCCGCCGGCCAGGAACTCTCGAAGCTTCCCAGCGAGTACTTCTCGGAGAACATCTACACGACTTTTCAAGACGATTGGGTGGCCTTTCAGGTCGCCGATTTAATGAACTGGAAGCGGCTCTTATGGGCCAACGACTTTCCCCACAGCGATTCCACCTGGCCTTGGAGTCAGCAAATGCTTGCGGAGCACACCCAGCACCTGACGGAAGCCCAGCGCGATGCCATTCTCTATCAGAACGTCAAGCAGCTCTACCGGCTTGAGGGCGTTTAAGCCCGACCTCCCTTAATCTCACCCTCTCGTCGAATGCGCAAAGCCACGATCAGCCGAATCGCCAAGCAAGGCCCGTTCCCCATTCAGATTTTCAGCCCAGAGGATCACAACTTTCCATGAAGAAAGTGTTCGTTGTCCATGGAATGCAGCGCAGCGGTAACCACGCAATTATTCAGTGGATCGAAGCGCATGGACAATTCATCTTCTACAACAATGTGATTCCCATGGCACCGATCCTCCTAGGCGAGCGCACCATGCCGCCTGAACAGGAATTCACAGATTGGCTCAGAGCGCGCCTGTCCCCGCGGCACCGTTTTCTTCCTTTTCCGTTGGTCCGCCTCGCTCTTCACAACCAACTCATGATGCTGAGCCTCGAAGACCTGCCCCTCGACACTCCGGTCTTCCGAAACTGTCCGGTCGACCTTCAACACATCCTGATTCTTCGTGATCCGCGGAACATGTTTGCGAGTCGCATTCACCGGGCCTGGCAGATCGACCACCCCACCTTTCCGCGAAAGATGGGCCCCTTGATGGAGCGAGTGATCGACACGTGGAAAAGCCATGCCCGCGAATTCCTCGCTGATACTCACCAATTGGGCCCCTGCGTCCGAATCTACTTCGACGATTGGTTTTCAGACGTCTCTGCGCGAAAGACGATCAGTCGAAGCTTGGGCCTCCCCTTCACCGATGCGGGCCTCGAGCGCGTATCTGAGGTGGGTGGCGGAAGCTCATTCGAGGGCACAGACTTCGACGGTGTCAGCCGCAAAATGAATGTGCTCGATCGAAGCGCGCAGCTCCCACCCCAGGAGCGAAGGCTCTTTGACGCGGTTTTTGAAGACCCGGAACTCAAAGCCCTGACTGAAAGACTGGCTGAAAAAAACCGGGCTAAAGCTTTGCGGCCGGATGGGCCCGGAACCAAGCAATGAGCATCAAGGGACTCCAAAGAGTTCGAGCAACCATGCGCGTGCGTTGATTTTCCCGTTGAGCCGCCCTCAATGCACCATAGTCAAAGATTGGCAGCGACTGCTCTCCCCAACTCAGCAGTTCCTCAACCGCCTCTTTCCACTCAACAGCCATGAAGTGGCCCATGGGAACGTTGAAACCGTGCTTGGGACGATCCCAAACTGCGCGGGGCAAACGAGATTTACAGAGCTCGATGAGGATCGCCTTGAGGCGTCCTCCAACGATCTTGGCGTGAACGGGTCGATGGAGCACTTCATTCAAAACCAATTCGTCGAGGAAGGGCACCCGAAGCTCCAGAGACTCCATCATGCTGGCCCGATCTGATTTAAACAGATGATTCTCAGACAGTTTGGTGAGCATGTCGACTCGCATCAGCGTATCGGCATCGTACTCTTTCCCACCGACAGAATAACGTTGCATCTTTTCGCGCCAGTCAGTCAAATAGTCCTGAGGGCTGTAGCTTTCAGGGGGCAACGTCAACAATCGTCTCAACTGGCGCCCCGGATAGCCCCCGTCTCCAAAGCGAGCACGCTCCCATTCGACCACTTCCCGAGGCGAGAGGAGGTCGTGATAAATTCGTCCAGCGCCTGGAATCGGAAATGGTGCTCGATCGAGCAACTCTTTCAAACCGCGACGTGCCCAGCCGAGTCCACCCCCCTCCGACTGGTCTTGGATGAGGAACCGCGGATAACCACCGAAAACCTCGTCGCCCCCTTCACCAGAAAGCACGACCTTCACCCGCTCCCGCGCCACTGCAGAGATCAGCCGGGTCGGAATAATCGCCGGGTCACTCAGAGGCTCATCCAAGCGCCCTAAAGTATCCAGCAGAGTGTCGCTTCTGATAGAACCCGCCTCCACCTCAACGTGGCGAGTGCCGTACTGCTCGGCGACCTCACGAGCGATAGGCGCCTCGTTGCTTCCGGATTGAAAGCTCACCGAAAAAGTTGTGACGGGTTCATCGGAAATACGAGCCATCGAGGCGACAATCAAGGAAGAGTCGATTCCGCCGCTCAAAAACGCGCCCAGTGGGACATCGCTCATCATTTGGCGTTGGATCGAACGATCCAGTGCAGATTCGCATCGCTCAACCAACTCGTGAAACTCGATCGGCTGATCATCGCACCGTGGGACCTCCCAAAAAGAGCGACTCTCCGGAAACGGCTCGCTGGTTTTCCAAAGCAAACAGTGCCCCGGGCGCAGCTTACGAACCGCCCGCAGCATCGAGCGCGGCGCGGGCACGTAGTCGTAGACGAGTAAATCCCGAATCGCCTCTCGGTCGATCTGCAAATCAAACCCAGGGAGTTCGAAAAATGGAGCCAGAGTTGAGGAAAAAACCACGGCCCCGTCGGACTGACCGACATAGAGAGGCTTGATGCCGGTTCGATCCCGTGCGGCGAATAAGGTGCGATGGCGACGGTCCCAGATCACAAACGCAAACATGCCTTCGAGGTGATCGACGCAGTCCGCACCCCATTCACGCCACGCACTGAGGATGACTTCTGTATCCGAGCTCGTCTGGAAGGCGTGACCCCGCGCCTCCAGATCGGAGCGCAGAGTGGGGAAATTGTAAATTTCACCGTTGAAAGTCACGAGGGCCTGCCCGTCGCCCGAAGCCATCGGCTGGGCGCCCCCCTCAAGGTCGATAATCGAAAGCCGACGGTGGCCGAGGAGAACCTCATCTCCTTGCCAGACCCCTTGGCCGTCAGGGCCCCGGGAAGCCAGGACATTGAGCGCCTTCGAAAAAACTTCAGGGCTCCATCTTCTCTGAGCGTCGTAGACTGCGAGGATTCCGCACATCGGGATTACTCTCCATCCGCTGACATGGGTTCATCCTCTCAAGCCGACCGCCCGACTGCCTGACCGTGGCCGTAGGCTATCACTGGCGGCCGGGCTCAGACAAGCCGGCTGTCTCGTCGGTTTACGGGGGCCACCGGACAATCCCGTTTTGCAACCCGCCGAGCGGTCAGTTACGCTGCGCGCTCTCTTGACGGCGGCCATCGGCATATACCGACCGGGCAAGGCCCGGTCAAACGAGTCCTGGATCCGGTCGCTTCGTGACAATCGAGTCGACGGGGCATCGGGCGGAGGGCAGGTCTACTCCGAATCCGAGGGCGACTTCATCGCGCTGCTCCAACCCGAAGGGTTCAGTGATCCGAGCTGGGCGCAGAGCCCTCGGCAGCGAGCGTCCATCATTCTCGCTGGCCGCGAAGCTAGACCCCGAGACGAAAGCGAAGGCATTCTCTCCCGTTTCGACGCGAGCGGGTTCGAGGCTTTCCCCCACGCCGTAGGGCCCTGGGTCAGCATTGTTTTTGAACCTGAAGCCCAAAGGGTGCACCTCATCCGCCCCATGGCGGGGCAACGAGCCCTCTTTGGCGCACGGTTGGAAGACGGGCTCCTCTTCTCGACGGACGCTTTCTGGATCCCCTCCCACCCGGATTTCAAATTCGCCCTAGACGCCGCGGCCGTCGGGGATTACTTGTCGAACGGCGTCATTTGGGGGGAGAGAACGCTCAGCCAAGGGGTCCAGCGCATTCTGCCCGGTTCCACGCTGACTTTTGACGCCCGAGCGGGGTCCGTGTCGGTCAATGAATGGGCCCGCTATCCAGCGGGGACCGAAATCACGAACCCCGACGACGCCGTCGAGGCCCTCGACGAAGTCCTCGGGCACGCCATGCGACGCACACTCTCCAATCCAACACCCCAGGCCTTATGCCTGTCCGCGGGATTGGACTCTCGAACCCTCCTCGCGATTGCCGCTCGCCATGAAATGGAAATGGACTGCGTCACCAGCGGTGTGGAAGGCTCAACAGAGCTCCGATTAACGGAACGCATGTGCGACGTACTCGATGCGCAGCATATGAAATGCTTCTTCGGATCAGAATTCGCCTCCGATCTTGAGCGCTATGCGAGTGAAATTGCCCGGGTGACCCAGGGTGAAGCCGACTTCATGAATATGATGATGCTCTTTCAGGGCATCGAGTTTCGCGCCCAATTTGGATTGCGCTCAGTGATCCGGGGGCACGGGGGCGAATTGATGAAGTTGAACGACGCGTATGGATTTAGCGTTCCTCCTGAAATCGTGGGCAGCCAAGATCACGCGAACGCCAAAACAATGATCCTGAGCCAGTTACGAGGCTCCGCCGCGCTTGAGGAGTCCCATGCTGTCTTAAAGGGCGAGTGTCTCGAAGCGTTGAAATCCGAGAACAAAGCTTCTTTTGAGACCGCCTACGATCGTCTGGCTCACCATTCAGATCATGTCGGCCAAGCGGTCTCACTTCTTTTTCTCACGCAGTACAACGGCCGCCACACCGTCAACGCCGTCCGCTGCATGATGCAGCAGATCGACGTTTCGCAGCCGATGCTCGACGAGGACGTCGTGTCGGTCCTGCTCAAAATGCCCATTTCTCTCAGAAGCGAGACGCATTTGCAGCGAAAACTTCTTCGACGAAACCAACCGGCCCTGCTGAAGGTTCCCAATTCGGCACTGGGGATCTCGTTGGAAGCCTCTCGCTGGACCACCCATGCAGCCCGCCTCGTCCACCGAGTCAAAAACAGACTTGGCTTCGCCCGGGAAGAAATCCCCGAACAGTGGCTAAGAGTCCGCATGGGCCAGACCTTTCAGTCCGTTCTCTTGGACGATCGCGCACTCAGTCGACCTCATATCCAAGCCGATTCACTCCGCCGAAGGGTGGAGCGAAGCCTGGAAGGCGAAACCGAGCTGAACACCCTCCTCGGCCGGCTGACAATCCTTGAGTTGATGCTGCGTCAGCAAGCCTAATCGCTGTTCAGCGGGGCCTCAGGATCCTCAGGCCCCCACGACCTCCGCCGGAGATCCAGCGAAATGCTCGCCCCCCGTGGGTGAAGCGCCAATCCCCGGGGGTCCCGGAGGGGGCCGCGAGCACGTCCCGCGCGGACTTTTCAAGGATCTCTGTAAAGGCTTCGCGTGATTTGCCGATGAGTTGCTTCAGGAAGAGTTCCAAGGGGCCTGAACATGACTCAAAGACGAAGAATGAGCGGTGCTTTTCACCCTGACCCCTTTGAGGGTGACCGGGACACCCGGTCCGGCCGCCCCTCCCGGGGACAAAACGGCTTCGAGTCGGCGCGGGGCGCAAGATCCGAAGCTTTTTTTGCCACATCGGCAAGCGGCGCTCCACTGATTCACAAAACGACCCCTCGTCTCACTTGCGAGCGGCGCCACTTGATTGAATTGACGGGAACCCGAAATGAAATGTGATGAAATTATGTGGTCTGGGGACCACGCAACAGCGAGGTGGATCTCCATCCTCGCCGGATTGTTCCTAGCGGCTTTCGCACTGGCCGGAACGGCCTCAGCCACACCCTCTCCTGTGGTGATCACCTTCGATGACGATGGCTACGTGCACGGCTCCGTGATCAACTCAGCCACCTCTGCGGACGGAGGCCAGAGCATCCAGCTCCGCGCCAACAACCGCCAAAAAGATTTCAACTATGCGGTCACCTTCGACAGCGAAATTCAGGGCTCGACCGGGGATCCGGATCTGCAAGCGCCCTGGAGCGGCGGAAATATCCAAGACGAGGACCTCGGTCTGATTCTGATTGTCCAAGCGAACGACACGGGCTGCGACACGGGCGTCTGCTCGAACCCCGTGGCCGAGCCGGGCATTCCCGCCGGGAATTTGACTTTCTTTCTCGACACACCCGCTTCCAGTTTCGGTCTCGACCTGATCGATGTGGCTGACGGGGAGGACGGCTTCATCCGATTCTATCCAGAGGACAACTGGGGAGGATTTGTGACGATAGAATTCAAAGATCTCTTGGCCGGACTCGACCTCGGCATCAACTATGCCAACCGCATTACCCCCCTGACCGCCGAAGAACTCGGACTTGAGCAAATCTCTCGAGTGGGCGTCAAATTCTATGAAGCCGGAGCGGTCGACAATCTCACTTTTGTGCCCATTCCGGAACCCACAACGGCCATCCTAGTCGGAGGCGGATTGGTGGCCTTCGGCTTGGTCCGGCGCGCGCGCCACAGTCCGAATACCCATTAACCACGTCAGTCACCCACCCTTTCATGCTTTGGTGGCCCCGGAACCGAGAATCCCTCGACCGTGAAGGCGCGCGGCGGGGGATTCGCGCTTTCTCACCCCAGTGAGATATTTTGACTGGTGGGCGGCGGATCGAACGCGTAGTTTTGCACCTGCTTCACCCTTCCTTTCATGTCCCGACTCCCACCCGCGTCTTGGCGGGCACCCGCGCACGCGGTGCCCGAGCAACTTGGATCCTTCTGGAGCCGAGTGGGGCTGATGGTATGGGCCCTGATGCTCAGCCCCATTGCCGCCACAGCTGAATCGCCCGCCAATTACTATTCGTCGGTGGATTCCAGCACGGGTTCGGCCCTCAGGGCCGCCCTGCATGCCCTCGTGGACGATCATCAACGTTATCCCTACACCTCCACCGCAACGGACACATGGGACATTCTCGAAGAAGCCCAGGCCGACCCCGAAGCCGAAGGCTTTATTCTCGATGTCTACAGTGACCGGAGCCTGGCTCGGCAGGGCGGCGGAAATTCCGAGTACAACCGCGAGCACACTTGGCCGAAGTCGTACGGGTTTCCCAACGACTCAAGCCAGAACTCCGCCTATACGGATTGCCACATGCTGTTTCTCGCGGACAGCGGCTACAACTCTTCCCGCAGCAACAAGCCCTACGGCGCGTGTGACGCTTCCTGCACCGAGAAACCCACGGGCGACGCATTCGATGAATCGCCTCTCCCAGGCGTCTACCCAGGACAATCCAACTGGACGAAAGCCGGTGTCTGGGAGACCTGGGAAGAGCGCCGGGGCGATGTCGCCCGAGCGCTGCTCTATGCCGACATTCGTTATGAAGGGGGAAGCCACGGCGACACAGGCGCTGCCGAACCCGACCTGATTCTGACCGACGTCAGCGCTTTGATCGAGACGACTCCGGGCAATGCCTCGGTGGCCTACATGGGCAATCGCTCGACGCTGCTCCAGTGGCACAGCCAAGATCCACCCGACGAGGGAGAGCGAGCGCGAAACGACATCATCCAGAGCTATCAAGGCAACCGAAATCCCTTCATTGACCATCCGGAATGGGTCGCGTGTGTCTTTTCGGAAGTTTGCGGTCCGGCGCCGGTCCCCCTCCCAATGCTGAGCCCGGCCTGGATCACTGCGTGGATTGGGGCCTTGATCTTGATCGGGGGCAGCACGGCTCGCCGTATCGCCTAGAAGATCCGGCGCGTTCGAGAACCCTCCCGCCGCGGCTCAAGGCTCCGCTCGAGTGCGATGGGACGGTCGGGAGGAGATCTCTAGCTGCTCGGCCAGAAGACGGATAGGCTGTCCCTCAGCATGGCTGAACAACCAAAACTCACGCGGGTTCACCTGGTGGCCGGCGGATTTCCTCGACACTCGGCGGCCGGGCACGATATTGATTACGCCCGACTCCGTCTACTGAACGCCCTCCAACAGCAGGGCGAGACCACCACCAGCATTTCGCCTGACTTTCAAGATCTCACCGAGTGGCTCCCCAAAGCGGACGCGCTGGTCACGTACGTGGCCGGCCCCTTTCCCGATTCGGATCAATGCGCTGAGATCGACCACTGGCTTCAGAACGGTGGTCGCTGGCTCGCCCTGCACGGAACCAGCGGCGGCAAGGCCATTGCCCGAAGCGATGGGGAACCCGGCCGAGAAATGCTTCGGCTGGACCACCACGACGTCCTGGGCTGTTTTTTCCTCAACCATCCTCCGATCCGCTCCTTCCAAGTGGACGTGCACGACCCCTCTCATCCGATCACCCAGGGCCTCGACCCGGCCTTCGAAGTGATGGACGAGCTGTACCTGCTGGAAGTGCTCGATCCCGACAACAGCGAAATCCTGCTCTCCACGACGGGTCTGCCGGGTGACCACCCCGCCGCAAGGAACTTTGGGTTTCATTACGCCGAAGACACCTCAATCGAGCCGGATGGAAGAACACGGCCCATCGCTTATCTCCGAAGGCGCGGTCGGGGGGCTGTTGTTTACCTGGCCCTCGGGCACTGTCACACGCCCTCCACAAACATCCAGCCCTTTGTGGATGCGAGCGTCGATCCCAACGGTGTGACCCCCAAACTGTTTCGCGGGTCGTGGGAAACGGATTCATTCGACCGACTGCTCCGAAATGGAATCCATTGGCTGACCGCGACGGCACACTCCGAACCCCACGCTTGATCTTGCGGGGCTGGCGAGACGAAGACCTCGCCGAATTCGCCCGGATCAATGCCGATCCCGAAGTCATGCGACATTTCCCGAGTCCACTCGATCGATCGTCCAGTGATGCTGCGGCCACGCGCATTCGCGATCACTTCCGGCAGCACGGCTTTGGAATGTGGGCGGTGGAAAAGGTGAGCGGAGAATCATTTATTGGATTCGTGGGCCTGAGCCACGTCGACTTCGAGGCTCACTTCACCCCCGCCGTCGAAATGGGCTGGAGGCTGGCGAGGGCAAACTGGGGTCAGGGCTTCGCCAGCGAAGCCGCTGAACGCGCCTTAGATTTCGCCTTCTCTGAGGGTCGTATGACCGAAATCTTCTCTTTCACGGCCCTGAGCAACCAACGCTCCGCGGCCGTCATGAAGCGAATTGGAATGAGCCTTCACCCCGAGGCCCAATTTACCCACCCGAAGCTCCCTCACGGCCACCGGCTCGCCCCTCATTGGCTCTACCGCATCAAAAAAGAGACGTGGCAAAGACTTCGCGAGCAACAAGGCCGCTCGCTCAAATCACCCGATCGACGCCCAGCTCAATGATCATCGCGGTAAACAAACCGAGGAGCTGGATCAGGGAAACGAGGAACAGGGATCGCGCTGCCTCGGGCGTTCGTTGGGCGCGAAGACGCAGGGCCGCTCGCACAAACAGGGCCCCCAAGCCAACGGCCGCAACGAGGTAAATGGCCCCGAGGCCCGGCAGCAAAGCAGGCAGCAGCGTCACGGGAATCAGAACAGCAGTCCACAACAAGATTCGGCGGTAGGTGGCCTCTTCTCCGATGCGGTCGGGCAGCATGGGAAAACCGGCCTTCGCATAATCCTCGCGGCGGAACAGGGCAATCGCGTAAAAGTGGGGCGGCTGCCAGACAAAAATAATCGAAAAGAGTAGAGCGCCCACGAGGCCCACGTGGCCCGTCACAGCCGCATCGGCGATCAGGGGCGCAATGGCTCCAGAAATCCCACCCACAATGACCGCAAAGGGTGTTCGCGGCTTGAGCCAGAGGGTGTAGACGAAGATGTAGATACCAATCGCCGCCAAGGCGATGCCCGCCGCCGCGGCCCCCGACCAGGCCCACAGCATGCCTGTGCCCACTGCTCCCAGGATCAGGCTAAAGACCAATGCGGGGCCGGGACGAAGCGCGCCCGACGGGAGCGGTCTGTCTTGGGTGCGTTCCATGAGCGCATCCCGATCGCGCTCGAGGTAGCTATTCAGGGCGTTGGCCGCCGCCGCGCAAAGGGCTGTGCCCAACAAGGTCGCGCCCAAAAGCTCCGGAGAAGGCCAGATGCCGCCCGCCAAGACCAATGCCGGCAACCCCGAGAAAAGAACCAGGGGGAGAATTCGCGGCTTTGTCAACGCCATGTAGCTCGCCGCTCGACTCACTGGGCCTCCGCGATTCTTGCGTTCATCATGGGCTCCGAAACGTGATGCTGACGGGCTCGGACAACATCCCGCACGATTAAAGCCGTGGCCAACACGATGGACGTCGCGAGGGCCGAATGCAGGCCGGTCACCGCCCAAGGGAGGCGGAAGATCACGTTGGCCGCTCCCACGGCAATTTGAATTCCGATCAACCCGACGGCCCACGCAGCCAGCCGACCGGGGCGACCTGTTCCCCGGGCTCGCCACGCCAGCACAGCCATCAAGCCCAAAAGTAAAACCCCATTCAGGCGGTGAAGCACGTGCATGCCCACCGGCCCTGACAGAGTGGGCACGAAGGCCTCTCCATCGCAGGTCGGAAAATCGGCGCATGCTAATCCAGCGTAATGGCTCGACACCCAACCCCCGAGCACCATCTGGAGCGCGACAACCAACGCACAGAGCCCCGCGAGAACGGGAACGCCGGCCGGCAGGCCGATCTCATTGTGCTCCGCGGAACCGCTCAGTCCCTCTCGGCAATCGAGACCAATCCACAGCAAAGTCAGACAAAAACTGTTGCCCAGGATCAAGTGAACGGCCACGGTCCAAGGCGCCAGCAGGAGCAGCACCGTCAAGCCCCCGAAAACCACTTGGGTCAAAAGCAGGGCCCAGGCAAACACCAAACGGGATCGCAGTGCGCGTTTCGGCCAGCCCATTGCACTCAAAGCCAGCAGGCCAAGAGAGATCGACCCCGCGAAGGCCCGGTGGCCCCACTCGAAGGCCACCTTAAGATCAAACGGAGGCACAACTTCGCCGTAACAAAGCGGCCAGTCGGGGCAGGCCAAACCCGCATCGAACGCCCGAACCAAAGCGCCCAGGTCGATCAGGCAAAAAGTCAGCCCCGCCAACACCAGAAAGCCTGTGGCGAGTCGGCGATCTTGTCGATCTGTCGGAGCAGCAGGAAATATCTCGGGCATGGGGTGGATTTTTCCGGAAAGGTCAGAAAATGAGGCCGAGGCGTCCGGTGGACGGCCCCCCCGATAAGGAGGCGCACCGAGCGGACGGGAGGCGGCCGGGAGGCTAGCGCAGCGCCTCCCGAATTCGGCGCAGTTTCGTGCAGCAATGGGTTGCCGCCCCCCAATCCTCCCCGTGGGATCGCGAGCGGGTCTGGTATTTTACCGACTTGCCCACACCAACCAGCCGGTGGGCTTTGCACCGCGACCCGAGAGGACTTTTCAATGATCGACCCCCTCGTCTCCGCCCGAACCACTCGATGGCTCATCTGGGCGGCCCTGATCACCACCTTCGCCGCCTGGGCGCCCGCGGGCTGCTCGACCCGGCGAGCCCCGGCCGCCATCAAAATTCCAGCGGTGAATGGACTCAGAACGGCCTCGGACATTCTGATTCACGATGTCGATGCTCGGTCCGGACCCCCTAAATGGCTCAACCACGAGCGGGTCACCAAGGGGTACGTCTACGGCATTGGCACTGAAGACGGCGGTCGGAATGATTCCGAGGATCTCTTCCGAGCCATGCAGGCCGCCCGACGAACCATCATCGATTTCCTGGAACTCAATGCCCCCGAAAACAACGCGCTGATGGGGAGTCGTCAGAGTCTCGCAACCATCGATATCAACCAAATCGAATTCGAACACTTGGCTTACGATGAACGGGCCAGGCGATGGTATGCCCTCGCGCGACTGGATATCGAACAGCAGAGTCAAGACCTTGAGACCCAGGCCAGCGTCGCGGACCAGCGCTTGAAAGGACTGGCCTCCACGCTCGAGAGCCCCGATGCCCCAGACGGAGCGAAGCTACGAGCGGCCCTCGCCACCGCTGACAGCCTTGATCAGCTCAAGGCAATCGATGCGCTCTATACCAAGCTGACGGGTCAAACCCGCACACCGTCCGACGCCGTCGACCCCGCGCACTGCACCGAACTGGCGAATGCGGTCTTGGCGGACCACGGCGTTCGAATCGTGGTCGATGGCCCCCCGGTGGCGGGTCTGCAAGAAGCCATCAATCTCGTTTTGGGAGAGGCTCACCTAACGACCGATGAATTCGGGCGCGGATTGATCACTGTTCATCTTCATGAAAGCAATGGTTTCGGCCCAGGCAACCCGTACTTGGAGATCGATGGCAGCGTCGAAATCGCTTTAGGGGGAGCCGGCGAACAGACTTATGGGTCGACATTCAATGTTGTCAGCACGGGCGATAGCGTCGAGGAAGCTCGATTCCGCGCAGCCAGAACAATCAACGAAGAAGTGAGCTCGATCGTTCGGGCCACCTTGCAATCGATCGCCCAAGGGACCGAGTCATGACGACGTCTGGTTCGCGAAGCCCCTCTGCCCAGCGGGCTCAGCGTCGCAGCGACCAGGCAAAAAAGAAGGTCATCCTGGCAGCCTTGATCGCCGTCATGATGGCCGGGGGAGTCCTCTGGATCAGCCGATCCTCAGATTCGCCGACACTGGCCGAGCCCGCAGAGCCTGCGCCGACCTTCTCCCCACGGGCCACCGATGAGATCGTCCCGATTCCGAACTCCGATGCAGACCTTCTCTTGGTCAACGGAGAACAAGCCCCCGTGATCTCCCTCGCCGACCTCGGCAACCTCTCCACCGTCACCATCGACCTCGCCGTTCCCGTCCGCCTTGAGGGCCAAGACACATTTGAGACCCGGATCATGACCGAGGGGCGACCCATGTTGACACTCGAAGGACGGGTTTTGGGCGACGAACGCAATCGACTCCGAATCGAAGCCCCCGCCGAATGGCTCATCCCCGGCACCTACCTCTTCGAATTCCGCACGCAAGAGCTTGCAGCGCTGCCGCTCCGCCGCTTCGTCCTCATGGTCGAGGCGAATCAACCCAAACTCAACGAACCATCGAGTAAAGACGCGCGCCCTCCTTCTTAACGCGGCACGCCTTCAGCATCTCGCTCAAATCGAGCAACTGCGAACCATTCGTCCAATGAGACAGAAAGTGGGAGATGGCCTGCTCACCCTGCGAGGTTGAGCGGGCTTGGTTCAAAACGCCTTCCAAGCGCTGCAACATCCAGATTTGGTATGGCACGACCATCCGACGCCCCGATACGCCACCGATTTCAAAAGCATGCGTCAAGGCGCCCTCACCGGTCTGCAAAGCTTCAAATCCGGGTGTCGCTGTAAAGGTTTTTCCCGGAAGCTCGTCCCCCAATGAGTGAGCTTTGCTCTGAACATAGGCACTCAATCGCTCGGCCGCCGAGCGAAGAACTGGCCACATTTCTTCAAAAAAGACGCCGATCACCGGTAAGAGTGTTTCTGCAATTTGATCGCCGGAGAGCCATTCGGCCCCGTCGCTCACCGCTTCCCTGGACACCAATTCTCCGCGGTCGTCGAGAGAGTAAAGTTTTTGGCCATACCGACGTGCGTTGAGGTCCCCTTCGCCATTTGTTCGCTCGACCCATTCCGTAGTGATCGGGAATAGCGTGCGTAAGGCAAACCCCGCCACGGCGTCTCGATAAAGATGGGCATATAAAGGCGCCAACAAACCGTAGTCGCCCAAGCTAGGGCGCCCGCCGAGCACATAGTCGTGGGCTGAGAAATGGGTTTCCAGATACCCCAGAAGGCGATGTTGACTCGCCTGCCAAGCGGGCTCGGTCCGCTCATCCACTCCCAAGTGAACGAGCCCAGCGTACACCCCGCGCGGGTTTGTCCGGGATTCCGAAATCCCAAAAGCGGCCTCGAAGAAGGCCCCCCCCGCTTGCCTCCTCACCGCGGCCGGTGCCCCCGCTGCAATGGCGGCCCCCCACTGCTGCTCGTTGAAGGCGCGGTGGCTGGGAGAGCGTCCGTCCTCAGAAAAAAACCATCGCTCCCAAAAACCAGGAACCACCATCCATTCATCGGCGAGAAGCTCGATCAAATAACTCACTAGAGACTGAACCGGCTGCTGGAACGAATCAGGCAACACCGCACAGTCTGGGTGCGCAGCCTCGCAGTAGTCGATGATCTCGCTCGAGTCCTGGATCCAAGTGCCGTCCGGCGCCAGCAGTTGGGGAACCGCGCCGCTGCCTGAACGCGGCGTCAGCAGACCCTGGATGAGTTCCGGAGTCGCCAGAATATCCTCAAAACCCTCACCGAGGGCAGACGCCCGATCCTTGTGGCGGAGATACGCCCGTACCTTGCCCGAGAAGTAGCTGTGTTCCCAACTAAAGAGTCTGTACATCCAGACAGCGTAGCGGTCTCAAACCGGTCGGCCCCAACCGCGCCCAACGGAGAAGGAAAACAGGGGCGAGTCGTGCCGCACCACACGACTCGCCCCACGCCAAGGGGCATCGAACGCAGACTCTTTCAACGGAAACCGAGGCCGAGCACAATCTCGGCGCTCCGAGTGCCTGCGACGGCCCTAGGGCGTATCGAACCGCCTCCTTTGGCGCCGAAGCGCCCATCCCGCCGTGGCGAGCATGGACACAATCATCGGAAATGGACCGGCTGAAAAGACCGGGACGCTCACAGGCAGATCAAAAGGATCGTTGGGATCCGTCCCCGCACTGACTTCCGTGCCGTCTTGGACACCGTCCCCGTCCGAATCCGGATTCAGCGGATTGGATCCGGTGTTTCCATTGGAAATAAAAATCCCGGTGTTCGTTTCAAATACATCGAGAATTCCGTCTCCGTCGTCGTCAAAGTCGCAGGCGTCGCCGTCGCCGTCGCCGTCGAAATCTTCTTGGCCTGCATTGGAATCCGCTGGGCAGTTATCCAAGATGTCGCCGACTCCGTCGCCATCTCCATCAACCAGCGAAGCCTCACAAGCATCCCCGACACCGTTCCCATCTTGATCGGCCTGGCTGTCATTCGGCACCGAGGGACAGTTGTCTAGACCGTCGAGGAAATCATCACGGTCTCGGTTGACCCCAAGCCGTGTGCCGGATCCCGGCGGGACGGCGGTAAATGTAATCGGACCTTCCGTGACAGCGAGAGCGCGGAGCGACGACTCGCTAATGGTGTTGCCTTGATCATCGCGAAAGGTCGTTCCCGACTCGTGAACCCAGCCTCTTGTTTCTCCTCCGACCTGCCCTTTGGCGATCAGGTCACATTCAACAACGGCTCCCCCGAGAATGAACGACTCGAACGGAGCCTTGCAGCGTGAATCCAAGAGGTCTAGGCGTTGATTCTCTGCTGCTGTCGGAGGAGAAGAGAGCGTGATCTGCTGACCTGTGATTGGGGCCAAATCTGTATCGAACGCCAACGAAAACTGCTCCAGGTTTCGCTCTTGGGCGTTCGTCAAGTTGAAGACCGGTGCTTCATAGAAACGCTTCAACGACTGCAGACTGCCATCGTGCAAGAAGCAAGTTCCGCGGATCTGATCCCCCATATGGGTGGGCTCGAGGCTATCCCCGAAACAACCCACGAACTCCCACATATTTCGCATGTGGGCGACCTTCATATCCTGAGGCTCGCCTTCAAAGGTCCGACCACCACTGGTCCCGAAAAAGCCATCGATCGGCGAAAGCGTGTGGCAACCGTCACAGGTTTCCACCACGTCGGTGACGGGGGCCCCATCGGACTCCATAAAGAGATTTCGCCCCGCCTGCTGCGAAGGAGTCAAAGAATTGTCAAGATTCCGATAGGGGTTCGGCTGATACTGAACCGTCAGCGCGAAGGCCGTAAATTTCTGCATGTCCGCATCGGAAATCAGGTCGTCGTGACCGAGCAGACCCGGGAAGGCTTCAATAAAGTTGTCGAAGGCGAGCTCTTCACTGCACGCCGCTCCGGTCGGCTCATTGCAGGCATCTTGACCAAAGTGACCCGCCACTCGATCCCCTCGCCAGTGCATACTGCCTGAAACAATCAGACCCCTCAGAGGCTGGGTCCGCATCGCTCCCTTCATCGGATGGAAGGTGGGCTGAGCCGGGAGAATGGGAACTTGATTCGGCTGGGTATTGAAGGTCACCTCCCCATCCGGATTACCGAGATCCCAAGCCAAGCCATCCGCCCCCATGGAGAAATGGCAGCCGTTACAGGATTGAGTGCCGTTGCCTGAGGTGAGATTGGCGTCGTATTGAAAAATTCGGCCCTCGATGATGGCCTCCGACTCCGGGTTATGCATCGCCAGAGCTTGAAGTCGAGCCCCTGAAGAAAGGTCGATCGCCTCGACTCGATTGTCGAAACGCGCGTATACGTAAACCTTCTGATTCACCTCATCGAGCACCAGCCCTGAGGGCCCCCGACCAGTCGGAATATACGAGGCGCTTCCGACCGTGGGGTCGTATTGGGTGGCGAAGTTCGGGTCTTCGAGGACGCTCGCTGGGAAGACGCCAATCTTATTCGAACCCTGCGCCACGGTATAGACTGTCGACCCGTCACTTGAGACCACAATTTCCAAAAGCGTTGCCAAGCTGTGCTGTTTCTGCGCGTCGATCGCCGCGTGATCCGCGCCTGGGTCCGTGTATAACTGGGTAAAGTCAACATGCTGATTGACAAACTTGGGACTGACCGTTCCGGTGGTCGGATCGATCACGGTAATTCGATGGCGCACAGCTTGCCCTTGGGTCGTCGAGCCGCCATGCACGCCAGGCCCTTCGAACCGAATCTGGTTCAGGGAGTCTGTGTTTGTCACGTAGACCTGATTGGTCACAGGGTTGACGACAAGGTTGTTGTTCAGTGTCCCGACGTGGGCGTAGGGGGTCGCGGTAAAGGACCCGGTCGCCGGAAGGTTCGCGTCGATCGCGAAGACGTCGAAGTCAGGCTGGTTATGTTTGACCAGGGCCGACCAATCTCGCCCAATGGCATCGCGCCAAGTCGAAGTCGCCTGGTCGTATTTGACCATCACGGCCACCTCGGGTGCGTCCACGCCATCCGCATTGTCGTGGGGCCCGGGAACGCCTCCCGGCGCGAACCCACTCGGGCCCGCGCTGTCAAAACCGTCTGGCACCATCGTCTCGGTAATCACGGTGGTTTGATTGTGGGAGAGATGCGCCGCCACATAGACGGTGTTTTGGTCGGGGCTGACCGCGAGCCCACGGCCCGTATCGGAGAACAACGACACGATTCGATGCGGGACGCCGCCCACGGCGCTTCCCAAGCTGCTGGTCCGGAAAACCCAAACGTCGTTGCGACCCACTCCAGGCGTGGTGAACTGCGGATCACCCGCGCCTTCAACGCCACTTAAGCTGGGGTCCTGGCGATGCTGGCCACGATGGGCGGTGACGATGAACGCCCGACGGTCAGCCGTTCCTGCGAAGACGATGTCGCTGGGCGCATCCCCGACGAGCAGCGTCCGCTCGACCCGCGGAGGAGTGGCCGACACGTTCACAATGCTGACGCTATCCGAGAGATAGTTGGCGACCCAGACACGGTCCGCATCCTCAACCGCAACCGCTACGGGCTCCATCCCGACGGCTACGGACGTCTCCGGCACAAGACCTTCGGGCGTCACGCTAAAGATTTCAAGCTTGCCATCGGGCGTGTTGGCGACGAATAACTTTGAACCATCGAGCGAAAGCGCGAGGGGACGGGTCGGCGGGCTTTCAAATACGAGGAAGTCCGGTTGCTGCGCAGCAGCCCCACTCGCTGAGATTGCCCAGCAGAGCAGCAGCCCAAGCAAGCTCACCCACTTCGCAGGGCCGTAGTGGCCATAGTGGCCATAGCCTCTTCGATCGTCGTTCAAAACCCTTAACCTCACCATTTCGTTCCTCGCAGATCGTATGCCAGTCGTTGTATCGCGCCGGATGGCTTCCAACTCGTTAAACCCTGTGGAATCGAAAAAGTTACGGGGCATCAACGGGAGGCGTGCAACAACTGCAACCGCTCTGCATGAACGGCTATCACCCTGACTTCCTTTATATCACTGTCTCTGCATCCTCGGCAGCACTATTTGGAAAAGGCACCCACCTGCACGAAACCCCGGGGAATCTTGCCGGCGATACCGCCAAACGACCATCCTTCAGGCGCAGCCCATCGGGAGATCGAGCGGGGTGCACTCAAATCAGATCGGTATGAATCCCATGACCGATACAGTACTGAGACACCGTGTTTAATCGGCAACAAATCGCGACCACTGAACCTCGGGCGCGGACTCGAACATCATCTGGACAAAAATCTAGACAAAGGTCCGCCGAGCTTCTCTTCCTCAATCAGAAAAGAGTCGTGCCCGTACGGGGATTCCAGTTCGAGGTATTCAACCGGCGTTCCGTGACCCCGCAATAACTCCGCGAGCTCCTGCTGCTGCCAAACTGGGAAGAGAAGATCGGTCGTGACCCCAACAATCAAACTGGGACACTGAACATCCGACAATCGAGCGGGCGAATCTTCTGGGTGATTCGCCTGGGCGGCTTGCTGGTCTGTCATGTCGAAGAGATCCATGGCCTTTGAAATATAAAGGTAGGAATTCGGGTCGTATTGCAGGCAGAACTTGTCGCCCTGGTAGGCGAGATAACCCTCGACCTGAAAGTCCTCATCCAGCCGAGGCGCCTCGTCTTTGATGCGCTGCCGGCCAAAGCGCTCCATCCACTCGGGGCCGGACCGGTAAGTCAGGGTCCCAATCTCCCGGGCGACGCGCAGCCCGCGGTGCGGAAAGCTCTGGCCATAGTACTGGCCTTCTCTCCAGTCCGGGTCGGCCATCACGGCCTGGCGTTGCACGAAGCGCATCGCGATAGACTGAGGATGCGAGCACGCCGCCGCCGAAATGGAAATGATTCGGTCGACTCGCTCGGGGGCCAGCGCGGCCAACATCGGAGACTGCATCCCGCCCAACGAGGCGCCGATCGCGGCGTACAATCGGTCGAGCTTGAGGTGGTCGAGCAGAAGAATCTGCGCCCGAACCATGTCCCTCACGGTGAGGATCGGAAAATCGGACCCGTAGGGCAATCCTGTCGCAGGATCTGTGGAGGCTGGTCCGCTGCTTCCGTAGCACCCGCCAAGGAGATTCGAACAAACGATGAAAAAGCGGTTGGTATCCAGAGGCGCACCGGGCCCAATAAATTCTTCCCACCAACCCGGATGGGGATTTTTGTCGTGGCTGCGGGCATGGGAAGATGCAGACAAACCCGTATGCACCAAAATCGCGTTGTCACGATCCGGAGAGAGCGTGCCCCAGGTTTCATAGGCGATATCCATTTCGGCCAGACGCCCGCCCCACTCGCAACGGAAAGGCTCGCCGTAATGAAAGGTTTCGTAGCCGGAGACGACTCGTTCGTACTGAGGTTCAGGGCCACGGGGGATCGAGTTGGATTCACGCATCTCGATATTTTAGTCCCCCAAACTCTCTCCGGCACACCGCACCAGGCCGGGTTCGGGAAGGCTAGAATGCAGCCATGCTGAGTTCATGGACCGAAAAGCAACCTGCCCCCAACCGCTCCTCTCGTCAAGTGACCCAACCGCCTGGCCCCTTCAGCCGACTTCTGCCGAGGAGATCGGTGTGGCCAACCGCAATCATCTCGATCCTCCTTCTCGCTGCCCCAGCTGCCGCTCAGCTCACGAGCCCTCTGAAGCAAGAACCCGCTGCAGAAGCCTCTGAAAGCGAGAGCCGGCGCAAGGAAGCAAAGACCGTTCCGATGGCCGACATTGGAGTGGAATCCGAACGTGCGAAGCGCCGCATCAAGGAAAGTCTTTTGGGGCTACAGCCCAGCCCCGAAGAGGCTGAAGCCATCACACTGATCCCTCAACTCCGTGACCGAGTCGAGCGTCAACTGGAGCGCTCCTCGGTGACTCGCGAAACATCTGCATCGGTCTTGAGTCTCGACCGATTGCAAACCGAGTGGACCGAGCTTGACGGACAGCTCAAAGCAATCCAACAGGGACTGCGCGACCGGGGCGAAAAAATAGAGCAACATGTCGAAACGATTCGAAAGATCCGAACGCTCTGGACTCACACTCGGACCGATGCGATTCAGCTTGAGGTCGACTCCGATGTCATTCGTCAAATCGACGAAGTCTTAGAAGCCGCCGCTTCGGCCACGACCGAAGCCAATGAGCGACAGGCCAAAGTATTAAGTTTACAGAGCGACGTGGCCAGCTTGACTGAGGTCACCACTGAAGATGAGGTAGCCATCGCCGAGGCGCGAAACCGAGCCATGGGCGAAGTCCTTCAGCGGGACAGTCCGCCCATCTGGAGCGGAGGATTCTGGCAGGGGATTGACGGTGACACCATCGGGGCCAAGCTTCGACACCAAGAGACCCGCGACACAGAAATGCTGACGCAGTATTGGGCCAAAAACAAGCAGACCGTTGTGGTCTACTTGATTCTCACCGGCGTGCTCATCCTGACTCTGGTCGGCGCCAGAAAGAGGATCGACACCCTCCTCTCAAGTGACCCGAGCATGGCTTCGGTCCGGGCCATGTTCGACCGCCCCATCGCACTGAGCCTCTTAATCTCATTTTTTTGCAGTCTGTGGATCTTTCGAGAAGTCGCGATCACCCTGGAACCTATCTTTGGGGCGGCCACTCTGATTCCCGCCGTGCTCGTTCTTAGGCAGGTTGTCGACCGCCCGATCTTCCCATTGCTCTCGGTCGGCATGTCGGTCTTTTTTATTCACCAGATCCATGAGCTGCTGGTGCAAACCGACGTCTTGGCGCGTTTGATCTTTCTTGGGCAGATGTCCATCATGGTTGTCTTCACTGGCCTGACCCTTCGGCCCGCTCGAATGGCCGCTATCCCGCTTGCGGTCGCCAGTAGCCCCACTTTCCGGATCATCGGCCGAGGCTTACAGCTGGTCTTCATTGTTTCGGTGATCTGCCTCATCGCAGAAATGATCGGTTTTAGAGCCCTGGCCGCCCTGCTCGGCAGCGCCCTGATGATGGGCATCTTCTTCGCGATCGTTCTCTACGGAGCCGTTCGGGTCTTCGACGGGTTGATCGCCTTCCTGCTCCGGATCCGGCCCCTCAACACCCTGGCGCTGGTTCGACGCAATCGAGAACTCCTCCGGAGGCGAGCCCACGCGACGCTTATTTTTTTCGCGTGGCTCGGTCTCATCCGAGCCATGATTAGGCGACTCGAAGTTTGGGACGACCTCGTGATATGGTGGCAAAGGACTCTCCAAGCCGAGCTCCCCTTCCCCGAGGTCACCTTGACCGTTGGGAATCTGATCTCAGCCCTCGTCGTATTTACGATCGCTCTCCTTGCATCGCGATTCCTCCAGTTCATCTTGGCCGAAGAGGTTTTCGACCGCTCCGAGATTGAACGAGGTCGCCCCTACGCCATTTCGACCCTCCTCCACTACGTCTTCCTAATCGTGGGTTTTGTACTGGCCGTCGCCGCTCTGGGGTTTGACGCCAACCGGGCCACACTGCTGACCGGGGCGTTTGGCGTCGGTATCGGCTTCGGCCTTCAAACCATCGTCAATAACTTCATCTCGGGCATCATTTTGCTCACCGAGAGACCGGTCCAAGTCGGGGACACCGTAGTTCTGGGGGAAGTTTCCGGCGAGGTTCAGCGAATCGGGATTCGTTCGAGCACAGTTCGGACATGGCAAGGCGCCGAGGTCATCGTTCCCAATGCAAACCTCATCTCAGAAGAGGTCACAAATTGGACGAAAAGCGACAGGAGAAGGCGTCTCGAAATTCCAGTCGGCGTCGCCTACGGGAGTAACCCGAAGACTGTCATCGCGGCTCTCACCCGAGCGGCCATTGAAATCGACGGCGTGCTCGAATCTCCTGAGCCCTATGTCATCTTTAAAGACTTCGGCGACAGCTCGTTAGATTTCGAAGTCCGTGCCTGGACAAGCGATTTCGACCGCTTCGTCCGCATCCGCAGTAAAATCTGTCTGGCCATCATCGATCATTTAGCAGAGGCGGGCGTTGAAATTCCCTTTCCGCAACGTGACCTCCACCTTCGAGACTTCCCCCCCGGCTTCAGCAACTCGAACCAAGACTAAAATCCTGAGATCGAAACACCCTGGCCTTCACAACAGATGAGAGTTCACAAGCACGCCTCCGTCGACCCCCAGGCAAGCGCCGGTGACGAACGAAGCACGCTCGCTCGCTAACCAAACGACTGCCTCCGCGATCTCGAGAGGTTGACCAACCCTTTTCATCGCGTGCTGATCAATCGTGTGCTGCCTCTGCTCAGGAAAGCGATCAAAGTAACGCTTCAGACCGGGCGTCTCGAACCCCCCCGGCGCGACGGCATTCACGCGGATTCCCTGCGCACCGTACTCGGCTGCCGCAGTCCGGGTCAACGCTTCTACACCGCCCTTCGCCGCGATGTAAGCCCCCAGGAAGGCCTCTCCCTTGGCCACGCTCGCCGTGCTGATATTCACGATGGACCCACCTCCGGCCGCCTGCATCGCGGGAATCTCATACTTGATTCCGTGAAAAATACCCTTTAAGCACACATCGATTGTCCGACTCCATGTTCGATCATCGATCTCATGAAGGGGTGCAAAATTTCCCGCTCCGCCAGCTGCGTTGTTCGAAGCCCATCGAAGCGGACCGAATTCGCTGACAGCTACCTCAATGGCATGGGCCATCTGCGAACCCTCAGATACATCCGCTTCAACAAAAGCGGCTTGCCCGCCCTCTTTGCGCAGCTGCTCGACTGTTTCTTCGCCACCGGCCCGATCGATATCGATGACGGTAACCGCAGCGCCTTCCCGGGCGGCCAACAGAGCAGTCGCCCGGCCCAACCCTGAGCCGCCCCCCGTCACGAGTCCAGCCCTCCCGGCCAGAAGACCTTCGCTTACCGCCTTTGAATTCACCAAGAACAGGCCCTCCTGAAACCCTCCAGCAAAGAGCGGGGGTCGAACAGAGAGTCTAGTTCGAAAGAACCGTCGAATCGGCCTGAAGGTCGGAATTCATGCCTGAGGGCGAGCTGACCCATCTCAGTCAGCTCCGGAAAGACCGAACAGGCTATGGTTACAGTCCTCAAAGGGCCCGGTGGCTCCAGGAGCAAAGCGTGTCTCTGATCGAACTTCTTCGTGCGAATGCACCCATCTCTGAGATGGCCTCGCATCTTGACGGACTCCCCCAATCGCAAAGGATCAAGACTCTCCACGCCCTCGGCGCGAAAGAGCAAGCGCAACTCTATGAGGCCGCCGCCGAGGCCGAACCGCTTGATCTCGATTTTTTCGTGCCTCCGGAAATCGGGCACGAAAGGGAAGTCATCCACCATGGGCGCAATAGCCAACCCGCTTTCCGAGATTTCCAAAAGCGATGGGCCCGGCCGACGGGGCGCCCGGGCCAACTCTACGGATACAATGAAACCGCCGTCCGCCCTCTGATCGGACCTGGATATTTTGTGGCCCGACTCACCGAACCCGAGGGAGAGGACCCGCGCGGGGCGGTCGTCGTAGACTACTTCATGGTTCCCGAAGGCCCGGTACCGACCGGGTGGCCGGAGGTTCGCCCAAACCATCGCGGCCTTCAGCGGTTCATCTACAACAACTCAAGAGACTACATGCGGCGGGTCTCCGACCACTGTTCGATTGGAATCGCATACCGACAGGAAAAACGAGTCATGGGCTACTTCGTTTTGTGTCGACATGAGACCCGATAGGGTCAATAGGGCAAAGCAAACCTCTTTGAGTGATGGCGAACCCCAGAGAGACGAGGAGAACAACCCATGGGACGACTTGATGGAAAAGTGGCGATCATCACCGGCGCTGCGCGAGGCCAAGGAGCGTGTGAAGCCCGCCTATTTGCCGAGGAAGGCGCGCGCGTCGTGCTCGGTGATGTGCTCGATGATGAGGGCGAGGCGGTCGCCAACGAGATCAATCAGGCCCTCGGTCAGTGCGTCACCTACTGCCACCTTGATGTCCGAAGTGAAGCCGATTGGCAGTCAGCGGTTGAACGCGCCGGATCGATGGGCCCTCTCAACGTTCTCGTCAACAACGCCGCCATCGTGCACTTTTCGGCGCTCAGCCAGACTTCACTGGACGAGTACAAGCGAGTCGTCGAGATCAATCAAGTGGGCACCTTTCTAGGACTCCGAAGCGCCTTTGAGCCTATGAAGGCAGCAGGAGGCGGCTCAATCATCAACGTTTCCTCCATTGATGGCCTCCAAGCCAAGAATGGACTTGTCGCCTATGCGAGTACGAAATGGGCGATTCGAGGCTTGACTAAAGTAGCCGCCATCGAATACGGGCGACATGGAATTCGAGTCAACTCCCTACACCCCGGCGGCGTCGATACAATCATGGGCAATCCAACGGGCGATCCCAACGTCGACGAATTTTACACCCAACAACCCATTCCCCGATGCGGACAGCCCATCGACATCGCCAGGCTGGCGCTCTTTATGGCTTCGGACGAGTGCTCTTACAGCACCGGTTCGGAATTCATCGCCGACGGGGGTTGGCACTGTGGCGCGTTGATTCCCACACTGCCCGCTTCCGAATGATGCAAGCGCCGGCTATTGGCTTTTTTTGACGGCCGTTCGCTCATCTTTGATGGCTTGCATTTCGTCGAAGGTGTACCAGCGCTCCCCCTCCCGTGGACCCATCCTGAGTCGCCAGCCCTCCACCAGTTCAAAGCCGCCCCCGGCGGTTTCTGCATAAAGTCGAATGGTTTTCTTCTGCTCCCAGGTTAAGGTCGCATCTGGCACCGCCGGCTTCGAGGCGGGAAGACGGTCCGCAGCAGGCGAAGGCTCTGGATCACCCCACTCGTAGCGCGGCGTCTCTCGTTCTCTCATCCACCAATCGATCGCCGCTTCGACATCCACACGCGTCACCTGGAGACCCATCGCTTGATCCCACTGCTGGCTCATGGCCGCGCCGCACCGGGCACAGTTGTCGAGGCCAAGAAGATGGCCAAAATGATGAAGCACAAAATCGTGCAATTCATTCTTCGTCATCACGCGGCAAGTCGGGCAGGCTTGGAGAACAATCTCCAGACTCCCTCCCGTAAAAAGTTGCCCTCGGGTCTTGCCGCATCGGGGCTCGGCCTGTCCCGGGCTTCTAACCGACGATCCGCGCTTCCAGACCACAGAAACATCGGCGCCGACATCATCCTTTTGATACTCCAGGCGAAACCAGGGAAGTTGAGTCCGAATGGCATCGGCCCACTCTTGCATCGCTTCGATGACGACCTTACGGGCTTCTTCCCGCGTTCCCCCCTTCGGCGGGCGGTTGGATGGGCCCACAGAAATCCGCCAGGGCATGTGGGACTCGGAGAGAACGACCCAACGACCACTGCCCTCTGGGTACTCACAGGGCAAAAAATCCTGGATGGCTCCGTAACCCGCTGGGACCTCCTGCGGCTGAAGATCTGACTCAGCCCAAGCGGTTTTGAAAAAAACAGAAAGAAACAGAGCGATCATTCCGAGCTGCCAAATCACCGAGCCTCTTCGAATCATCGGTTCAACTCCACCGATCACGTAGCTTGGCTGCGACGTCAACGCGAACAATCGGTCGTCGGCGAGG
>NHEP01000093.1 GCA_002171515.1 bacterium TMED88
ACCATCGAGGTCGAGCGGGCCTTGCGGGTGCTGGATGGCGCCGTGCTGATTCTTTGCGGTGTGGCCGGCGTGCAGTCCCAATCGATGACGGTAGATCGCCAAATGAAGCGATACCGCGTGCCGAGAATCGCATTTATCAACAAGCTGGATCGCTCGGGTGCAGACCCCGTCAAGGTCACGACTCAACTCCGCGAAAAACTGGGGCACAATGCTGTCCTGATCCAGTTGCCGATAGGACTTGAGGCGGAGCACGAAGGGGTGGTCGACCTCGTGACCATGAAGGCCATTTATTTTGAAGGAGCGAGCGGGGACGAGCCTGTCGAGCGAGAAATCCCGGCGGATATGCAGGACGCCGCCGCCACGGCCCGAGAGGAAATGCTGGATGCCGTCTCGATGTTTTCCGACGAACTCATGGAGGCCATCCTTGAGGAGAACGTCACCGAAGAAATGATCCACGAAGCGATCAGGGCCGGGACCCTGTCGATGGACCTGACGCCGGTTTTCCTCGGCTCGGCCTATAAGAATAAGGGCGTTCAACCCCTGCTCGACGCAGTGACCCGCTACCTGCCGTCGCCGACGGATGTCAAGAATATGGCGGTCGACTTGGCCAATGACGAGGCTGAGCTCGAAGTCGTGAGTGACCCTGAGAAACCGATGGTGTCTTTGGCGTTCAAGCTTGAAGATACCCGCTACGGGCAGTTGACTTATCTGCGGGTCTATCAAGGGACGATCGGGAAGGGCGATACTATCTTCAACTCAAGAACCAAAAAGAAGGTGAAGGTTGGGCGCCTGATTCGAATGCATGCCGACGAAATGGAAGACATCGAACGCTCGACTGTGGGCGACATCGTCGCGCTTTTTGGTGTTGACTGTGCTTCGGGTGACACCTTTACCGACGGAAAGTCGGACGTTGCCATGTCGTCCATGCATGTTCCCGAGGCGGTGATTTCTCTGAGCATCACCCCGAAGGATCAGAAGGCCGCTGACAACATGGGCAAGGCCCTTGGCCGCTTTGTTCGGGAGGACCCGACTTTCCGTGCGGCAGTCGACCCGGAGAGCAATGAGACCGTGATCTCTGGAATGGGCGAGTTGCACCTTGAGGTCTACGTCGAGCGCATGAAGCGTGAGTACAGCTGTGAAGTCGAAACCGGGCAACCCCAGGTTGCCTATCGTGAAACGGTGACGCGCAAGGTCGACTTCAACTACACGCATAAGAAGCAGAGTGGTGGTTCGGGTCAATACGGTCGCGTGGCCGGTTTTGTCGAGCCGATTCTTGAGGCCGAGGAGGGACCCCAAGACTTTCAGTTCGTGAGTCAAATTCGCGGTGGATCCATCCCGACGGAGTACATCCCCGCTGTTGAGAAGGGCTTTCGTGAATGTTTGCCCAAGGGGCGCCTAATCGGTTTCCCTGTTCAGGGTCTCAAGATCACGATCAATGATGGTCAGTCTCACAGCGTCGATTCATCCGAGATGGCCTTCTCGGCTGCAGCCCGAGGGGCGTTCCGTAAATTCTACCCGGAGGCGAAACCGCAGATTCTTGAGCCGATCATGAAACTGGAGGTGGAAGGTCCGAGCGAATTTCAGGGCGCAATTCTCAAGACCATCATGCAGAGGCGGGGTCAAGTGATTGGTTCAACCGAAGAGGATGGTTTCTCCCGGGTTGAGTCCGAGGTGCCGCTCTCGGAAATGTTTGGCTATGCCACGGACTTGAGGTCGATGACCCAGGGTAAGGCTGAGTTCTCGATGGAATTCGCAAAATACGCCCCAGCACCTGCGGAAGTACAGAAAGAACTCAAGGAGAAGTACAAGTCCAAGATTCCTGACGAAGAGGAATGATCGCTTTTGTCGGCCCGAGTTCCGAAAGCTCCGGAGAGACAGATGTATCGGAAGTTCGTTAACGCGCGAAGTCCGATGCGCTTGCTTGAGAAGGGCCTGCATGGCGGGCTCGGATTGGGGAATGTGGGGGCTCTGATTGCAGGACACGGTGTCGGGAAGACACCGTTTCTGGTTGGGGTCGGAATGGACGAGCTGCTGCGCGGGGGGACGGTTCTCCACGTTGCGCTGGATCAGACAGTGAGCCACGTCAAGGATTTCTATGACACGGTTTTCACTGAGTTCGTCACGCACACCCATCTTGAGAATGCTCAGCGAACTCAAATTGAAATCGATCATCGCCGCAGGATCCGGATCTATCCCGCGCGAAGCTTCAATGTCGACCGATTGTCCGAGGCGGTCCAGCTCGAAACCGAAACCGGCGCACGCCCCACTGTGATCCTGCTGGATGGTTTGGAGGCTTCAGGGGTCGACCCTGAAACTTTGAAGGGCATCCAAGAGCTCTCCGTCGGACTGGCAGCGGAGACTTGGTTTACCATTCAGGCAGAAAACGAACGTATCGAGGGCTTGCCGGCCCCTTGGGCCAGTCTCTGGGAGCACCTCCACGTGATCTTAGCCCTCGAGCCCGAAGGCGATGTCGTTCACTTTCGGGCTCTGAAAGACCATGATAATCCCGACCTTCAGGCGCTGCATGTCGGCCTTGATCCGCGAACGCTGTTGCTGGTCCGAAGCTAACGACCTGGCTTTGAGCCCTCCGACTCGGGTCCGAGCCCAAGCGATATGGGGAAGGGGTCACTCTCCAGGCAATGGTCGGAGTTCGGCGAGTTTGTCTCGGAAGCGAGCTCGGATGGCCAGTGCATCCTGACGCGGGAGGCCCAGCTCCGACGCGATGCTCAGGATGTCATTGTTCTCGGCGCCGGTCACCGAGTCGTCGGCTGCGGCGACCGCATAGAGGCATTCAATGAGTTGGAGCTTCTCCGCCGTGGAACTACTTTGCCCAAACTCTTGGGTGACCAAAAAGTTGAGGCTGCCTCCCAATGCTTCAACTTCTGACCGTGCGATTCGAATCGCGAGTCCGGCTTCTTCTGGGGGAATGCCGGCGACTTCGACGAGGGCGCGCTCCATGGCGGCGATTTCACCCTCCTCGATTTTGAGATCGGCCTCAGCGACTCTCGCGAGCACATACGCGAAGCAGGCATAAAAACGCGCGCGCTCCGGTGAGAGCCCGTCGAGTTCCGCAGCGATTCGATCCACTGGCTCCGAGACTTGTGACCCTGGGTGTCCCTCACTCTTCTGGATTCCCAGGAAACGCAGTAGCGACGACAACTCCAACCTCCTTCTCAATCCTTGTTTGCGAAAATGGCCTCTCCTCGGAGGCGCTGGCGCGCTGAAGATGACCCAGGATCGCCCCTCTTCGCAACGTGTGACCGAGGTCGAGGAGGGCTGTGGTAGCCTCGCCCAATGAGCTCTCGTGAGCGACGATCAACGGCGGATTCGCAGGCCCGGGCGCGGGACCGTTCTCTGCTTGAGGGTCTGCGCCGGGGGGAGGATGAGGCGTTTCGCGCCCTGGTCGATGCCAATACGGGCCCGATGCTGGCCGTCGCGCGTCGCTTTCTTCGAAACGAAGATGACGCTCGGGACGCCGTTCAAGACGCCTATCTCTCCGCCTTTCGATCGATCGATCGTTTTGAGGGCGATGCGCTGCTCTCGACTTGGCTCCACCGGATTGTCGTGAATGCGTGTCTGATGCGGCTACGAACCCGCCGTCGGCGCCCTGAAACTAGCATCGAAGATCTTCTTCCTGGCTTTCTTGAGAATGGTCGTCTTGCGGTGAGTCAGAGTGCGAAGAGAGATCGGGCGGACCATGTGTTGGAAGCGCGCCAGCAGCGCGCCCTTGTCACTGACGCGATTGACCGCTTGCCGGATATCTATCGAACAGTTTTGATTCTCCGCGATATCGAGGGCTTTGATACAGAGCAAACCGCCGGCGTTCTCGAACTTTCGGTTCCCGCGGTCAAAACTCGGCTGCATCGGGCCCGCCAAGCTTTGAAAGAACTTCTGGATCGGCAAGTTTTTGATCGCCTTGAGGCGGCGAAGAATCAAGATTCAGCGCCGCTGGTTCAAACCGCGGAGGAAGTCGACCATGAAATGCCGTGAATTCGTCGAGTTCCTGATGTCCTATCTAGACGAAGAGCTCGACGATACGGCTCGCTCGGTCTTTGAGGCACACCTCAATGGATGTCGGGACTGCCATCGTTACATGGAAGACTATGTTCAAGCCGTTGAACTCGGCCGCTCCGTGTGTCGAGAGCCGGCGGGGCCTGTGCCGGACGATGTTCCGGAGGGGTTTGTTCAGGCGATTCTTCAAGCCCGACGCGCTGTGGGTTCGCGAGGAAAATAGTCGCCTCAGGCTCGTTCTCGATAGAGCACCGGGTCGATGGCCGCGGCCATTTGCTCGATCGTGGTGTCGTCGGCCACATCCAAGTTGAGAAAATCGAGGATTCGAGTGCATTCATTTTGGGGGGAGCGAATAAGGTCGGGATAGTGAATGGGGATCCATTCAAAGCAAGTTTCTTGGCTCAAAAGTTGACGGAGTTCTTCTGCTGTTGACTTGAGGATTGTTTTAAGTCGAGTTGCATTCAGTGGCCCCGGATCTTCTCCGAGCCTGGACAGCATTCGGTTCTGGGACGCGATGACTTCTTCTGCGGGTCGGTTCATCGCGATGACCCGATAGTTTCGATTTCTGGGAAGAGTGTCGATGAGGCGATCGATCACCTTGACGCCATGGCCCGCCGCTCGCTCGAGCCATTGTGTATCTCGGGCGGAGGCTCGGACCGCCGCGAATTCGTAATAGCCCCTGGGATTCGAAGCATCCGCAGGACGCGTTTCGTCAACGAGGAGTGGAAGTCCCGCGCGCCCCAAGATGCTCATCATCAGAGAGGTGCCTGAGCGCGGGGGGCCTGTGACAATCACAATTGGCTGTGATTTGGATTTGGTCATCGCGGACTTCGATTCTTTGTGAGGTTAACGACGCCACGCAAGGAATCGCTCAAAAAATGTTTTGACGGCTGGAGTTAACCGAGTCCGACTATAGTCACTGCCCAACTGGGCGAGGGCGCCGGCGTTCGTGGGGTAGGGGTGGATGACGTTTCCCAGTGCACCCAAGCCCATTCCTGCCGCCATCGCAACGCTGATTTCACTGATCATGTCGCCTGCGGAATGAGCGACGATCGTGGCGCCCAGGATCGTATCTTTGCCTTGGCGTGTATGGACTTTCACGAATCCTTGTGTGCGCGATTCGGTGATTGAACGATCAATTTCGCTGAAGTCTCGGACGTAGGTGTCAATCGCGATGCCTTGCTCAACGGCATCTCGTTCGTAGAGCCCGACATGCGCGATCTCTGGGTCTGTGTACGTGCACCATGGAATCGTCAGCGAGGACAGCCTTCGGCGCCCGATGGGTCCGATTGAGAAAAGTGCATTTTGGATCACCGCCCGAGCCGCGAAGTCTGCGGCGTGAGTAAATTTGTGCTGCATGCAGACATCGCCGGCTGCATAAATGTTTTGATTTCGAGTTTGCAGAAAGTCGTCAACGTGAACCCCTCTTTGTTCGTCGTATTCGACCCCGACCGTTTCCAGTCCGAGATTGGCCACGTTGGGCTTTCGTCCTACGGCCACGAGGATCTGGTCAAAAGCCATTTCGCTCTGGCTTTCCCCGTGCTCGATCACGGCGTGGTGGGTTCCTTGCCCGGGGCGAATTTCTGCTAATCGGGTGTCCAATTTGATGTCAATTCCGTCCTGTTGGAGTGACGTGTGGAGCAGGGCGGCCGCATCGGGATCCTCTCTTCCGAGGAATTGTTTTGTAGCCTCGATCAGAGTGACCTGAGCTCCCAGGCGTTGGAAACTTTGGGCAAGTTCGCAGCCGATCGGTCCGCCGCCGAGAACAATCAGGCGCTGAGGGCACTCCTGAAGATCAAAGACGTTTTCATTGGTGAGGAACTCAATTGCGTCGAGCCCGGGAATCGGCGGAACGAACGCTCGGGCACCCGTCGCGATGACGGCCTTTTTGAACTGCAGGGGGGTGCCTGCGACGTCCACTGTATCGCTCGAAACGAATCGAGCATCACCCTGGTATACGTCGACGCCCAGTTCTTCGCGATATCGCTGAGCAGAATCATGGGGTGCGATGCGTGCTCGGATGGAACGCAGTCGTGACATGACTGATTGGAAGTCTGCTTTGACGGGACCTTCTGTGGTGATTCCAAGTTCCTTGATTTGGCGGGCTTCGGCCGCGGCGTGTGCTGAGCGCAGGAGTGCCTTGGAGGGTACGCAGCCGACATTGAGGCAGTCACCGCCCAGTGCTGCGCGCTCAATGAGCGCCACCCGCGCGCCGAGACCCGCGGCACCGGATGCGGCAATGAGTCCCGCGGTGCCGGCGCCGACGACCACCAAATTGTAGCGTCCGCTCGGAGTCGGATTGGTCCAGTCGTTGGGGCAAACATGCTCGAGTAACGTTTGGTCAAAAGGGTCGTCAAGCCTCATCGGCAGCCTCCTGCGTCGTTTGAGTGGCTTCGGCGAGAGCCCGGCGTGCAATTCGAGTGACCAGGGTTGTCACAAGGACAGTGGCGGCTAAGCCAAGCGCCATAACGATGTAGTACCCCGAGTCTTTTGGGGTCTCGGTCTGGGTGGCAATCTTGGCGACGGCGCCGATGACGCTTCCGTAGTAGACGTAAAGAAGGGTGCCCGGCAGCATGCCGAATCCAGCCAGTGCGTAGTCACGGAAGGACACGCGCGTGAGGCCCAGTGCGTAATTCAGGAAACTGAAAGGGAATGCGGGCGAGAGCCTCAGTAAAAATGTGATTTTTAAGCCGCTCTCCGCAACGGCGCGATCGACGGCATCAAAGCGTTCATTCTGTACGAGTTTGTTCTCGACCCAGCCTCGGGCGATATATCGAGCGATCAAGAAGGCGCCACTGGAGCCCAGCATTGCCGAGATCCAGACGATCAGCGTACCTTGAACGACACCAAACAGGGCGCCCGCTGCCAAGGTCAAAAGCGAACCCGGAACAAATAAGATCGTTCCGGTTGCGTAAAGAAGTCCGAAGACGGCAGGCCCCCAGTAGCCGAGGTCGGCGACCCAGCGGGCGATTTCGGGGATCGCTTCGGCGGCGGAGCGCGACAAGAACCACAGGCCAGCGACCGCGAGGGCGATCACGCCGAGGCGTATCCAGGCGGCTTGTGTCATGTGAGGCGACCGCCGCAGCTCGATCCGGCCCCGGCGGTGCACCCGAAGCAGTGAGACGCGGTGGCGATTTCATGAATTTTTAGAGAATCGAAATCGTCAATGTCCCAGATTGTCTGTTGCGGAGGGGGAGGTGGGCAGCCGATGGCTTGGTTGAAGTCACAGTCGAAGAGGCGTCCGCGATAGTCGATGCTGATCATGTTGCGACACATCAGGTGCGGCAGCGTTTCGGGGTTAAAGTTTTCCATGAGAAGATCCATGTAGCGAGCGTACTGCCCGTCCCGTTCAAGCTGGTGACGGAATCGTTTTATGGGCATATTGGTCAAAGTGATCAGATGGTCGAAGGTCAGCCCGAAACGTTCGCCGAGAGCGGCTTTGTACTCTGTCTGGAGTGCGGCTTGGTCCGGCGGGAGATTGGTTCCATTCGGATTGTAGACCAACACGAGGCGTCGCTCGGGGTGACCTCGCCCGTAGCCCAGGGCATTCAGCCGCAAAAGTGCCGCAATGCTTCGATCATACACGCCACGACCGCGCTGCTGTTCGACATTGTCGGCTTCGTAGCAGGGCAGAGAGGCCACGATTTCGACCCCCTGCTCCGCAAGGAATTCGGGCGTGTCGGCTTGCCCGGGTTCATCGAAAACGGTCAGGTTGCAGCGGTCGATTACGCGCTTGTCGAGATCGCGTGCGGATCGAACGAGGTCACGAAAGTGCTCGTGGAGTTCCGGGGCGCCGCCTGTGATGTCAAGAGTTTTAACTCCAGGACTGGCGGAGAGGAGTTCAATGAGACGTTGGCAGTCCTGTGTTGAGAGTCGCTCTGTGCGTTTGGGACCTGATTCAACATGGCAATGATGGCAAGCCAAGTTGCAGCGCAGCCCGATGTTGAGCTGCACTGTGTCAATCGAATCGCGGCGCAAGGGGCCCCGGTCGCACTCGTTGACCCGGGCAGAGAAATCCCAACGGGTTTCGTCGGGCTCGGCGGAAAGCGGCGGTCGCAGAACGTTTTCCTTTTCTTCCTTGTGGGGGGCGCGTGCGATGGGCGGCATTTTCGGGGGCCCGCAAGCATCGCACACGTGAACCGAGATGGAATCCGGTTGCGGAATGGCTCGTTTTGGGGCGGCGATCGCGTCCCGGGAGGGCGGAGCGCTTCGGAATTCCGGGACAGGCTACTTTCAGGGCCCGACCGGCCCGAGGGTTGAGGAGGGAGGGTTTTCGCTATGGTGCGGGATTCGAGGGCCGAAGGGGCCTACGGCCCGGTTTTAGCCGGATTGGCTTCAGTCGAAAAAATAGTTCTGGGGCCCCGGTCATTCACAACCTAACGAGTGATTTCTAGATCGCCGTTTTTTAAATCAACCAAGGAGCAAGACCCATGAGCGAAATTCGTTTTGATGACCGTGTGGCCGTTGTGACCGGGGCCGGGGGCGGCTTGGGTCGAACCTACGCTTTGGAGTTGGGCCGGCGAGGGGCCAAGGTCGTCGTGAACGATCTCGGCGGCGCCATGGATGGAACGGGCGGCGGATCCAGCATGGCGGATCAAGTGGTGAAGGAGGTTGAAGAAGCCGGAGGCACGGCGGTTTCGAATTACGACTCCGTGGCGACGCCCGAGGGGGGCGAGTCGATTATTCAAACGGCGCTCGATCAGTTCGGCCAGGTCGATATTGTGATCAACAATGCCGGGATTCTTCGTGATAAGTCATTCGTCAAGCTCTCTCCGGAAGAGCTCGAGATTGTGATTGATGTTCACTTGAAGGGGGCCTTCTATGTGTCCCAGCCTGCGTTTCGCGCGATGAAAGAGCGCGGATACGGTCGCTTTATTCACACTTCTTCGGCGGCTGGCTTGTTTGGGAATTTCGGTCAGTCCAATTACGGGGCCGCGAAGATGGGGCTCGTGGGTCTCTCGAACGTGCTCGCGGTCGAGGGCGCAAAAAACAACATTTTTTCGAATGTGATTGCGCCGCTGGCCAAGACCCGTTTGACCGAGGATCTCCTTGGGCCGATGGCTGACCGCGTCGAGCCTGACAAAGTGACTCCATTGGTGGTGTATCTGGCCTCGGAACAATGCCAGGAAACGCATTCGGTTTACTCGGTGGGAGGCGGGCGCTTTGCGCGCATTTTTGTGGGTCTCGGTTCAGGTTGGGCCAAGAAGGGTGAAGCGCCGACGGCCGAGGAGATTGCAGCTCACTTTCAGGAAATTCACGAACCGGGTGATTTCATTATTCCGTCGAGCATCGCGGATGAGATGAAAGCAGTGTTGAAGTCCCTGGCGGACTGAACGTGAGGCCTGTTAGTGCCCATTCCCCCATGAGCGCGCTCACCGCGCGTAGAAGGAGCAAAGATGCCGATTGATCCTGCGAAGGCCCTTGGAGCGGAACTCGGAGAAGGCCACTATGGCTGGAGTCCAGATGACGTGATCCTCTACCATTTGGGTGTCGGCGCGGGTGTGCCGGCGACCGACCCAGGCGAATTGGAATACACGTACGAAAAGAACCTGAAGGTTCTGCCTAGCTTTGGTGTGATTCCTGTATTTGGGTCGATGGGGGGGCTGGCCTCTGTCGAGGGCTTGAGCTTTAACTTCGCCATGCTGCTCCATGGCGAGCAGGACATCACCCTGCATCGGCCGATCCCCGCGGAAGCAAAGGTCATCAACAAGGGCCGCGTCGCGGAGCTTTGGGATAAAGGCAAGGCTTGCCTCTGCGTGCTTGAGGTGGAAACACGCCTTGAGACGGGGGAGCCTCTCTTTACCAATCGATTTGGTCTGTTTCTTCGAGGCGAAGGCGGCTTCGGTGGCGAGCCAGGCCCGAAGGCGGGCAATGAGCGGCCCGATCGAGAGCCGGACGGAATCATCGAGACACCCACATTGCCTCAACAGGCTCTGATCTACCGTTTGTCCGGAGACAAGAATCCGCTCCATGCCGACCCGGAGTTCGCCAAAATGGCCGGTTTCGACACCCCGATTATCCACGGACTCTGTTCTTATGGTGTGGTGTGTAAGGCCGTGGTCGATCACGTTTTGGACGGGCAGACCGAGCGTGTGGCGCGTTACCAGGTCCGTTTTCGAGGTGTCGGGTACCCGGGCGAGACGTATCTGACCTCTTACTGGAAAGAGGGAAACCGGATCCTGATCGAAGCCCGCTCGAAAGAGCGCGATGAGGTGGTGATCAGCAACGCGGCGATCGAGGTTCGGGATTAGTCGGTTCCTTTAGGCGTCGATCAAGGTCTCCAACTGCGGCCAGTTGATGGCGCTCTGAGCCGCAAAGGCTCGAAGTAAGAGCAGGCGATCGGGATCGTCTTCCGCGCTCCGGTATTCGGCTACGGCTTTTTCGAGCGTGGCCGAATCCGGGCAGCTCGGGCTGTTTTCGGCGAGTACGCCCTCCTCATGGGAGAGGCCTAGCGTGTCGAGCCACTCGGTGAGAAGTGGCTTTCGGCACTCGAGGAAATAAACCGCGAGCACCTCTTCGGCGAGGCTGGTGGCGGCCACCCGAGCAAGGGCCCGTCGCACTGCGGCGGCGCGCTTCGCCATCGGCTGCTTGAGGAGGTATTGGGGGCGGCTCTTCATCGCGATCGCGGCCGCCTGAACGGATTGGGCGAACATCAGGGGGGATTCTTCGGCCAAGCGCGCGAAGAAGGCCTCGGATTGCTCCGGCGACATCGAGGCAAAAATTTCGTGGGGTCTCATGAGTTCTCCTCGGGACGACCTAGGTTGCGGGGCGCGATTATGTCGCACCGCCCGTGGCCACGCCCCTGGTTTTCCGACGACATAGGTCACTTCCCGGGGGGAGTCTTCGGCGGGCTACAGATTTCTGCCGCATGGGTCGATAGACCCAGTGATATGTTCAACGAATCCGTGACGACCGAGACAGCCCACGACGATCCCCGAAAACTGAGCGCTCTGATCGCTCGGGCCTCTGCCCTGGCGCAGGAGCACGGCGTCAAGTCCGTTCTCGCAGGCTTGATCTGCGAATCTGGTGATCTGGTTTTCCCCGAATACATTCAGTTTTTGCAGTCTGCGCTGCGAGTGGAAGACGGGATCTACCGGATGACACAAGAGCGAGCGGTGATCTATCTCGCGGACGTCGATCCCACGCAAGCGGAAAGTGTCCTGGATCGCCTGGCCGGGGATTTTCATGAACGATTTCCGTCCCTGCGACGGCCGCAGTTTCAGTTGCGCCTGTTCGAAGTGGGGCCTGAGTCCGATGAGATTCGGATGAAGGACGTTCTGACCCATATTTTTGCTGCCCGAACACTGCACTGATCAGGCTGACTCCCGGGTTGTAGCGATGCCGCGCCAACGGGCCCGGCCCGTAGGCGGTGACCGTTGCCACGGCCTCAGTTCTTTTGGGGAGAATGGCTGGCGGGATCGGCTCTGATCGAACACGCTCCCGCCATGCGTGATTGGATCCGTTCGTGGGGTTTTGGGACGAGCCTTTTGGTCGCACTGAGTTCCGGGGTGATCCAAGCCCTTGGGTCACCGCCGGACGGCTGGCTCTTGGGCCACTTTCTTGGCTTGGTCCCGCTCCTGCTCGTGCTGGATCGCCCAGGCCTTCCCGCCCGCTCGGCTTTCTGGTTAGGGTTGGCAGGCGGGCTGGGAATCGGTCTCGTTGGGTTTCCTTGGATCGCCGAAATGCTCGTTCGGTTTGCTCGGGTGCCGGGATGGGTCGGTGGGTTGGGCCTGCTCGCCTTTTCCTTTTGGCAGGCGATTCCCTACGGGCTGTTCGGCTTGGGATTAGGACACGGTCCCCGCGGAGGTTGGTTGGGTCGGCTGTGGCCGGCGTTTCTCTTTGTTGCACTGCAGAGCATCTGGCCCAATCTCTTTCCCTATACGGCTTTGCTCGGCCTCGCCGAGCGTCCTGAGTTTTTACAGCTGGCCGAAGTGGGTGGGGTGCCGCTTGTTGAATGGGCGTTTGTCTTCCTCGCGACACTGATCGCTCGAGGCGTGATGGCTCAAGGTTGGGTGGCTGGGGGAAGAGATCTCCTGGGCGCCGCTTTGATTCCCCCGCTTTTGTTCGTCTACGGGACAGTTCGCATTGAATCAGTGGCGGCTGAGCTTAAGGATGCGCCCCGGATTCAAATCGGCGTCATCCAGCCCAATATTCCGATTGCGCGGATTGCGACGGCGGAGCGTATGGAGCGATTGACCGGACCCTCCGCCCAGGCGGCGGCGGCGGGTGCCGAAATGATCGTCTGGCCTGAAGCGGGTGCCTACCCCTATCAAGTGGGTCGCCCTCATCGACAGGATGCTCGAGTGGGGGGTGGCCGGGTTCTCGGACGTCATCAATTGCCGACGTTATTTGGAGCCCCCTCTCGCGCTGCTGGAGAGCGGTTTGGTTATAACAGCGCTTACCTTCTTGAACCGAACGGAGCGGTGAAGGGCGAATACGACAAGGTTCATTTGGTGCCCTTTGGTGAGTCGATCCCGCTCATTGATCCCGATTGGGTCACCGACTGGATCCCGCAGATCTCCCATCACTATGCCGGCGACGGGCCCGCGCGATTCGTAGTTGATTTGAAAAATTCTGAGATTCAGCAAGTCGCGGTGGGGCCACTGATCTGTTACGAAGATATTTTGCCCGGCTACGTTCGGGAAGTCGCTGAGCAGTCCGGGGGTATCGAACTCTTCGCGAATCTCACGATCGACGCTTGGTACGGAGACAGCGCTGAGCCTTGGGAGCATCTCGCCCTCGCCCAGATTCGCAGCATTGAGCACAGAATTCCGATGGTTCGCAGTGTCAGCACTGGAGTCAGTGCATTCATTGACCCAACGGGAAGACTGGTCGACTCGATCCCTCTCAGGCCGGTAGGGCCGGAGAGCCTCAATGAATTTCCGGCTGAGTGGTTGATGGCCGAGGTCCCGATCTTGTGGAATACGGCCGAGTCCCCGACCCCCTACGCGCGTTTCGGTTGGCTTTGGGGGCCCCTGTGCTGGGTGATCTCTGCTGGCGTGGTGATTCGCTCTGGCTTTTTACGCCGCTCGAGCGATGCGTCAAAAGATCCGTCGGCGCATTAAGGCCGGCCGGGATGGCGGGCTCGGCCCTCAGGAGTCGGTCTCGTTGCGGCTCTTCTCGGCCGCTTGGGCGACCTCCGCGATTTTTTGTTCCACCACCCCCACTAACGGCGCGACGCGCGGATAGCCCACGTACTGCGACATATGCACAAGGATTTCGCGGGCTTGATCCGGCGTGAGCTCTTGGTTTTTCAGAGCGGCCTTGATCTGAATGCCGAAGGTCATGGACTCGCCCATGGCCGCGATGGCGCCCAGCATCAACATGCGGCGGTCTCGTTGGTCAAGTGCCTCCCGCGTCCAAACTTCGCCAAAAAGGTTTTCGATCATCAGGTCGAAGAAGTCGCTGGATCCACGCGGCAGTGCCACCACGTCTCCGCAGTACACTTCTTTGAACTTCGCCAATCCTTTTTCCCAGCGGTCTTGTTCGGCCACGTCCTCTCCTTTTTGTATGGGAAGTTCGAGTGACTTCCGCGAGATTGTCAGCCGCGTGAGGGGGCCACGGGGGCGTGACTTAGCTTGGCCCAGGGGCTTCCGGTTGAACCTCGATGACGTCGAGCACTACGCCGGGTTCCGTCGTGACGGCGAGGACCACTGCGCGCGCGACTGTTTCTGCGGTCATCACGCCGCCGTGCCGCTGCAATCCGAAGCCCTGCCAGTACTCCACGAGGGCGGGAATTTTTTCAAAATCCCAGCTTGAAGCGTATTCAGAAAGGGTCGAGCCCGGACGAACGATCGTGGTCCGGATGCCCGTTCCCTCCAATTCCATCGCCAGGGTTCGAGAGAGTCCCTCAAGCCCGAGTTTGGTTGCGGTGTAAACCGCTTGTCGGGGGCGTGGGTGCCGGGCCGCGTCGGAACTGATGAAGACCAAGTCGCCCCGCTTTTTCTCCTCAAGCAAGGGGACCAGCGCACGGCGAACCATGTGGATGGGCCCGGTGAGGTTTGTGGCCACCTCGCGGTCGATGTCGACTCCCGCAACTTCGTGAAGGGGACCGGGTGTGTTCATGCCAGCGTTGTTAACGAGGACGTCCGCGACGCCAAAGTGGGCCTCGTGCGCGTCGAAAAACTCTAAAATCGAACGCCCGTCCGCCACGTCCAAGGGGTGGCTCCAGGCTTCGCCGCCGGTTTCGGTGATCGCCTGTGCGGTCTGCTCGAGTCTTTCCAAGCGGCGGCCACCCAGGGCGACTCGCCAGCCGAGGGCGCCAAACTGCGCCGCGACTGCAGCGCCAATGCCCGATCCGGCGCCCGTGACGATGGCGGTTCTTTGCGGGGCACTCTGGAGGCTCGAAACCATCTCAGCGTTATAGCAACGCCGGCCGGGGCGCGCAGGCGTCTAGGCCTGTGCGGCCTCCAGCGTCGACACCATGTCGGAACGTTGAGGTCCAAAGGAAATCGGCTCTCTTTGCTCACGGTTTTGCCAAACCCCGAGGACTTTCTGCATCAGATCCGGCCGAGCCATGAGATCTCCAGGGGCGTCCAGTAAATTAAAGACTCGGAGGAAGGCTCTGAGCACCGTGATGTCCTCTCGGAGCGCGGGCATCAGACCATCCTTAAGTAAAGAACGCATGTACGCCTGGGGGTCGATGGATCCATCTTCTCGTTGAAAACCGTAGGGGTTGGCTCCGGCCTGTTCCTCGCGGAGAAGCTCGCCGGCGCTTCGGTCTTGGTCCCTCATGGTGAGGTACCAAGGGTGAACCTGTCGAATGATCTCGGCATCCAGCGCTTGGGCGAAAGCGAGGGCGTTGTCCGGGTGGGCCGTAAAGGCTTCACTGAGCAGTTGCACGCTCAACCAGGCCATCGTGCAGCCGCGACCCGCCAACGGGTTTTGGTGCATCAACGCGTCACCGACGGGAAAGATCCCGAGCGCAAGGGGCTGTCCGTCCCGAACAAAGTAACGGTAGGTGTTTTTCAAGTTTGCGTAGGTGCTGACGTCGGTGATGGGCTCTGAAACTGAAGGCTCAACCCATCGGCTGGTGGTCGGGAGGTTTCGTGCTGCGGCTTCGAAGACGGCCGGTTTTCGAAGTTGCCGGAGGGCCTCGTCGTCGGGTGACGCCGCGAGGGTGATCGAGAAAATATCTGAGTCCCCCATGAAGATGGCGTATTTCATGTAGCCGAGGTCGGCTCCGATCGGTCCTTCCATCTTGGGAGCCTCGACCCCGGGCCGGAGGCGGTAGAAGCGGGAGCAGTAAAAAATTCCGCAGCTTTCCGAATCTTGCTCAAGGGGTTCAGCCCCGATGCCTTCGAGCCAGTGGGCGAGTCGAGTGTTTCGGCCAGTCGCATCGACGACGAGGTCCGCTGGCAAGGTTTCGGGATCCGCTTGGTCCCGGGCGATCTGTACGCCGTTCACCCGGGGTAGCCCCGTTTCAGTGTCGGTTTCTGCGGTGAGGCCAAGGACCTGAAAACCGGTCATCACTTTGGTTTCGGTTTCTGACCGAACGTGGCGACGGAGAACCCAGTCGAAAGTAATTCGTC
>NHEP01000094.1 GCA_002171515.1 bacterium TMED88
GACTAAGGGTCCGGCACTGGGGGCTCCATTTTTGAAACCACTTCCATCTCGAGAGCCCGAAGGGTGGCGTAATCCTGGTCCATCACCTCGGAAAGAGAAGCAAACGCTTTCAATCCATCGCGGAAAGCGCATTTCTGAATCAAAAAACAGACTCGGCTGAAATCCTCGTCGGTCGCCTGCGTCGCTTCGAGGAAATCGCGGCCACTTGGAGCTTTAATTTCGTACAAATTACACTCCTTCGGTGAACGTATACGTGTACTCAATCACCGCGTCGAGACCTGCTGAGATTTGGATGTCTGTGACGTGGTGGTTGCCGTAATTAATGAAAACGTCAGCGCCGCCGGCATCAGTTTCGCCGCCCCAATTAATAGAAAGAGCAGCACTGTCTTCGGTCCATGGGTAACTCGTGAGGACGACCGTGCAAGTTCTCGGCTCAAAAATGCCCTCTTTATAGGTCCGCACACTGTGGGAGAAGTCCGTGCAATCAATTTGCGATAGTGACCTACCCGTGAAATCCACGCTTCTGACATTACTGGCAGTCGCGGCCCCGAACCTTACTTTGGTACCGAATGAAGTGAGAGTCACGATTTCCTCCAGTAGACGGTAGCGTCTATTTCGTAGACGTAGAGCGGGATGTTTTGCCCGTCTACGGTTTCTTCAAAGTCCCGAGCTACCGAACCCGTTTCGACGCCCTTGATATCCGACCCGACAATCGTTCCAGACAACGCAGCAACAACGCTTTCCCCGAGCGTCTCAGCCGCGGCGTACGTGGCCGCAAGCGCGCGAAGCTCGACGCGGGTGGTTCTGACCGCCGTGCTTCCTGCGAGCGTCCGCTCGATTTCTTCAGACTGCACGTCGTAGACGACCGCCGGAAGGGTCGTGTCGGCGCGCAAGTACGGAGAGACGGGAACGTCGGTGGTGCCGTTGAGGATCATCGTCCGAAAGTCTTCAATCATTTACCGACCCCCATGAACTCCCGAACCGATTTCGTGGTCATTCGCTTGCCGCCGGTCTTGATTCCGGTTTTGATCGCTCGCTCGAAGAGCTGGCCCGCGCGCGCGTTCATGCGCTGAAGGCGCTCGCTGAAATCGATGAGCGGATCGGTTCCAGGGTGGCGGCGGTTGCGGCCGAGAGAATGGGCGTCGGTGCCAAATTCAAGCCAAGCCGCTTGTCCTGCATTTGAGACCGCTTCGCCGCGCTTCCCGTGCTTGGTGGTGCCGCCGGCCAGGACGACCCAGCCCGCCGACGACAGGGAGCCGGAGCCCTTCGGGTTCCTGACCTTGATTGATTTCGCCAGCGATTGGCGGAGGCTGATTCCGTTGTATCGCCGCTGAAAGGCGGTCGTCCGCTTCGACGTTTTCGCCGACTTAATTTCCGCCCGCCATGCTCTCCGAGCTTCTCCGAGTAGTGGTTTGATGGCGTTCTGAATGATTTTCATTTGAAGCTTCTCAGGGACTTCGAGGAGCGCCGCGCGGGTCTCTTTGTTTTGGATATTTGCAAGGGCGAGTTTGCGAGCGGTTGACCGCGCCGCCCTGCCTTTTGCGCGGTTAAGGGCGCGCCATTGCGCCGGGTTTCGGCGGCGGGCTTCCTGGATGGCATAGGCGCTTGACCCCATTAGGTTACCAGCTCCTCGACCGTGAGCTCGACTTTCCAGTGCAAGAGGTTTGGATCTGATACCGCTGTGATGTTCAGAATCGTCGTGCCGTGCTTCAGGCGGTGGTCCCGTATCGACCAGTCCCAGTCCTCGTCGAAATCGACGACGGCAACCCGTCTCTCCATCCCGACCATGAGGTCGTTGGCTGGGGCTTTATCAACGCCGCCGCGGGTCTCGACATGAGCGAACAGCTCGCGCGAGTCCGCCCACGTTTCGCGCGTCGAGCCATCCCCCAGGATCGTCGCGGATCGCTCCTGGACAACCAGAAGCGCGGCGAGTTTTCCGCGCGGCGTCAGACGCATCAGATTGAAGTCCTTGATTCGCCAAGGAGCATGGCGGCTGAAATCGAACTCGGCATCCTGTTCCCGTTGAGATACTCTCGGTTGACGTACATATCAGCAACCAACGCGCGAACCGCCTGGGCTGCCGTGTCTGGGATCTCTTCGCGTGTCGCGTGTCCTACCCTGATGATCAAAGTCATCGCGCCTAGAGCGAGCGCGTCCCAGGTAAAGACGCTTCCTCCCCCGATAAGATCTTCCCGCTCTATTGATGAAATCTGAGAGGCGCTGCTATCGTCAAGGGCAACCTGTAAATCTACAAACGGACGATAGACAATCGAAGCCGGCGACTCGCTAAATCGATGAGTGAGCTGAGTCGTCCGCAAGAATACCCCCGTCGCAGACTCGTACCACGCAACAGCCGAGGCAACCATGCTCATGATCACGTCGTCCTCAGACGTTTGATCGTCGGAGATTCTCAGAAACGCCTTGATTTCGGAGAGTGAGAAGTTGTGGTCGGACTGGGCGGTGATTTTCATAAAAACCCCCACGCCCCGTTTCCGGGGCGGGCGGCTGAAGGGTTAAGCAAGTTGGTAACTGACGATGCCGCGAGGCTCTGTCACCGAGAACGCTGATCGCATCGAGGCGAGCAGGTTGACCAAACCGTTCGCAGCCGAGCTGTACGGGTCGCGCAGGAAAGTTAGGCCGCCAACGTCGGCAATCCTAGCCGCTCCCTGGGAAACGTACGCCGCACAAAAGTTTCCGCTCGTCATCGCGGGACCGCCCGAAGTTACGTAAACCGGGCGTCCGAAGATCTGGAACGGGCTCTCAATGCTAAAACTAGACGCCGCCTGAGCCTGGAGAAGTGGTCGGTTGACCGAATCGTCCTGGGTGAGAAGGTCGTCGATCAGGCCGGAAGCCACGACAAACGCTCCAGGTCGACCAAAGTATCCAGTCGGGGCGAGTTCGCAGAGACCTTGAACCATTTCTTGAATCGACAAGGTCGTAGCGTTGCCCGCCGTCTTCAGGATACCGCCGTCCGATGCGTAGCTTTCAAACAGGGTATCGTCGCTATTTGCGACGCCTTCCCCTACAAGAAACGCCTGGTCCTGGGCGTAGGCGAGGGATTCGGCCTGCTGTCTCGAAATGATGCTTTCAAGATCAAAAGCAGAGTCGTCGATTGCTTCAGTCGAAACGCTTGTGGTCACTGCAAACTTTCGAGGGGTTGGAGTCTTCGCTCCAAACGTCGGCTCGTAATTGTCAAACGCCGCACCCTCGCTGGTATCGTCATCGACTGTGACCTGAGAGGCCTGGACCGGATAGCGAATGTCAGAAGTGCTGAACGAGTCCACCGCGCAGATCTGCCGCATGGGCGAAAGCCGATTCATGATCTCAATGAACTGAGAATACATGCCGAGTCCGAGAGTATCGCCAGCCTCGGGACTTGCGCCGGAAGTAATCGGAAGCGCCCGAAACTCACGACCATACGCGCCGTGCATGAAGCCTCTAAAATCGGTCTCGGCAGTCTTGGCGACGGCGGTGTTTTGCATATCCCAGCCACCGCGGGCGGAGCCGAGACGCATTTCCGCAGACTCGGAAGCCTGAGCCGATCGGATTCGCGCCTGCACCTGGTCGGCTTCGGCGTTCATCTTTTCAACCTTTTCGCATTCTTCCGGAGTGAGCTGTCGCCCTTCGGCGCCGTCCAAAACGTTTTGAAGCTCCGCGAAGAGCTTCGTTTCGCGCTCGCGCGCTTCAATGAGATTCATTTCTGAATTTCCCCCTTGGCGCCGGCGTACGCTGGAGCCGTGTCTAAAATTGCCAAGTGATCAAGTTTCGCTCGGCGTATGTCGCGCGTGTACGCCACGCGCCCAGTCTTCAAAAGTCGTTTTTCGTCTTCCACGTCGTAGAAACCGACGGAAACCGCGCCCGACAAATCGCCGCGCTCGAGGGCTTCGACGATGTCGCGCCGGCTCTCGGGGAGACTCGCGCGGAAGGCAAGCCCCCGCGGGTCGTGCGGGTCGAACTCAATAGTTCCGGCTCCGGCTCTCGCTAGGGGCACCCCCCCGGGCTCATGCCCAAGCTTCAGCGTCGCGCTTTCCGGTATCTCCATCGATCCCGGCAGGAAGCGCTCTCGGAACGTTACCCCGTGTTCGTGGATTTCGGTGTACTCGTTGTACGGAACGGCAATTCCGACGAGGACGACGCCCTCAGTCTCCGGTGCTGCCGTCGCCCGCCGGATTTCAATTTGCATCTTCATCCCCTCCGCTCGCGTCGCTTCCAACATCGTCCGCCCCCGGCTCGCTCATTTGCTGGTAGTTCTTGCTAATCACAATCTCGTCCATGCCGGCCTGATCCAGCGGAGCCATCCCCAGAGAGACGCGCGCTTCATTCGGGGTCTGGATGCCGGCGTCGATGAGCTGGCGCTCGCTGGCCGCCTGCTGGGCCTTGGTGCCGCGCGTGAGCTGGTCGGTCTTAAAGTGCACGCGCTCGCCTGGAGCGAGGAGCTTGAGCCGGAGCTCGGCGGCGATCAGGGACAGGAGCGGGCGCAGGCCGGCTTCGAGATAGCTCGAGATATCTTCAGCGGTCGGGCTGGATTTCGAGTCGACCATGGTCACTGGAATGCCGAACATGCGAGCCACGTCCGCGACGGCAAACTCCATGGCCGCCGACCATTCGTTCTGGTCAAGGCGCTGGGCGATTTCGCCGACTCGCATTCCCCCCGACACGATGATCGGAGTAGACCATGAAGTGGCGTCGCCGTGCGTTTCTCTGTAGGCGGACTGCAAGCGGTGCGTAGCGTCCGCGGAAAGCGGCTCATCGGTCTCAAGTTTCATCTTCGGGAGCGCGGTCGAGAAAACGCGCTTGCCGGCTTCATACTGCTCCGCAATCGCGGCGAGCGTCGTCCGGTGCTGGTCGAGTACCGATTCGCCCTGGAACCAGAGCTGCTCACCCCGGCGGAAGTGGAGAACGTCAGAAGGCAGGAGCGTCTGACCGAAAGCGCGATAGTCGAGGCGCTGGGTCTGAGGGTCCCAGTTTTTCCCCCACGTCCCCGCTTCCGCCGGCGTGATTGAGAGCAATTCTCCGCGACCGTTGCGCGTGAGAATGGAGAGATGCTCCCCCCGGATCATAAGATCGCGAACGACTTTCGAGCGCCAAGACTCCGAGGTGATCAGGTCGTTCGGCGTGTCGGCGAGCACGCTGAGGAGAGGGTGGTCTGGGCGATCGTAGTAGGCGCCGGCGCTCTTCGCATGAATGCACATGGGCGAACGGGCGACGTCGCCGGCGAGGATCTCCAAACAGCGACCGACCGAAGGAATGGCGAGGATAGCGCCGTTCCCAATGTTGAGAGTCGACAGTGGACGGAACAACGACCAGGTCGGAATACCCGACTTTGAACGCTCCCCGCGGCTTCTTAAGAAATTCAAGATGTGTGAGCCCCCCGGCTTCGTTGTTCATAGTAACAAAACAAGCGGAGCGCAAGGGGGAAAAGCTAGAAAATAAAAAAAATGCCCTCCCCCCGTAAGTTGCGGGAGAAGGGGCTTGTGCTCGAAGCGACGACGGCGCTAGACGGCAATCTCATCGCCTTCATATCCTGAAATGCGATCGCCACCCTCCTCGAAACAGCTCGAGAGCGCGTAGATCAGGGCCATGAGCGGGTCAATCATTGAGCGACTGGGATCTTTGTCGGGGCGCCGCCCGCCCTGGTAGTTCTTCACGCGCGCATTCTTGATCGATCGCTCGAGGATCGGGTCGCCGCCGTGGGCTATTTTGCGCTGCCGGACTTTGTCGACCAGGCCCTCGGTAGCCGGGACGACGTACTGCGCCTGGGCTCGCCCCTTGAGCGTCCAGCGGTTGACCGTCTCCCAGCGGTGCAGCACGTCGCGGGAGAAGGTCCAAAGGTCGTAGGCGATTTCGGAGACCTTGTAGTCTTTCATGAGCGACTCGATTTCCATGGTGATCATCTCGGGGTCGATCACACGGCCGGGGCAAAGTTGCAAGTGAGGCGGGTCGGAGGAAGCCCATTCGGCAAGCGGCAGTTTTGACCTAAACCCGAAATGTTCCAGGCGGTGCGATGGCATGAAGTGCCTAGCCTTGACCTGGATGACCCCCTCCGGAGAAGTCTGGACCGCACACACGCTGCAAACATCAGTCCGGTTTGAGTCGCACGCCGCGCCGCGGCTGAGGTCGATCCCGACCCAGACCCGCCCTGGGCGGAAAACGGGAACAGCGTCGCACGCTCTCCAGTCGTCGAGGTCGAGGAGACCCCCGGATCCCAAGTCGTTGAAGCTCGCCAGGTGCTGGCGCTGGTAGTCCGCGCGGGTTGCTGGAGTACCGGAAACGACCATCGAGGAGAAGGAATCCCGGATCGACTTCTCCTGGATCGTCACCCCCAGCCCTGGATTCGCCTTTTCAACGACTTCAGGAACGAACTCGTCGACGGGGTCGCCGTCGTCGATCGTCCATATGAGCGCGATCTCTTCGTCTTTGGAGTGCCCCTCGAGGAGCTCGCCGACCATCTGGTCGCGCCAGGCGTAGTACGGAATTGTTTCTTTTTCATGGTGCGGCGTCGAGAACGTGATCAACTGCCCCCCGGTCTTCGCGACGCCCGTCCGGGCTCGAGTAAGAATCGGCTTCGCAATATGGGCGATCTCATCGATCGCGCAGATCACCGAGCGGAGACCGTGGTACTTTTCCTCGTCGGCCGGCAGCACCTTGATCGTTGCGCCGCTTTGCGTGTTCCGAACGGCTTCCTTCCCCGCGGACCCAACAGGCTTCAGAGGCTCGCCGAGCTGGCGAGCGAACGCGCGGAGAAGATTGGCGGTGTCCTCGCCCGCGCCCGACGCGGTCGGGGCCCCTAGGTGGAACTGTAGTTCGGCGCGGGAGTGCGCGAGATGATAGCTCAGAATCATCGCCATCAGCATCGTCTTTGCTCCGCCTCGCGCCATTTCGCAAAACAGCGTAGACGTCGCGCGCTTCCCGTTTTCCTTCCAGCGCCTCGCTTCGATGTTCGCGACGATCATGAGCTGGTACGGCTGTAACTTCATCCGCGAATCATCCTCCTGGTCGGGGAGCTCAAGCGATTCGATCCAGGCGCAAACGCGATCGAAGTGATCCCAGTCCCAAGTGATGACGTCGCTAGAAAATTCCGCGAGCATTCGCTCCGCGGCCGCGCGGATCAAGTCACCAGCGGGGCGGTCGCCGTCGACCAGCTCGCGAAGGTACGCGCGAAGCTCCGCGAAAAAATGACTGCTGGCCAAGTGGGTATCGGGCTCCATCGCTCACGTCCTTATCCGGGGGGGGTGTCCTGCCCTCAATCTCACAGTGACATCGCTTGCAAACCGCTCGCAGATTTTCCCAGTCGTATCGACTAGCGCGATCATTCGCGCGCCAGGGGATCAAGTGGTGAACCTCTTCAGCCAGCGCCCCGCATCGCTCGCAAAATGGATGCGCTAGGCGATAGGCTTTCGAGACCTTGTGCCATGTGCCCCCCCGCTTCATTGCTTCAGTATCGCCCGCGCATACTCCTGATCATCCTTGAGCCACCCGATCGAGACCCAATCCGCTTGATTTCGACGCCACAGAATCCGCGGAATGCCGCCGCTCCTGTTCGCTGCCGCCGTCGCTTGGGCAAGATACTGATTGATCCGGAACGACTCGGTACGCTTCACCTCGAAGTCGACGCGCTTCAGCTCACCGTCTTCGACCAGGACAAGGTCTGAGGCCCCTTGGAATTTCCCCTCGTATCCGGTGCGGTGGATCTCGAGGCCCATGGCTTCAAGCACTTTCCGTGCTTCCATTTCGCCCCTGTTACCTTTATGAACTGGAATCGCCATCCTCTTCATCCTCCTCATATGCTTCTGGCTGCGTCCAGTCGTCAAGGACCGACTCAAGAGCCCCCTTACAGGCGTATTCGTTTCCGAATGTCGCCTCGTGAGTTGAAGTAACGCCGCGACGCGTTTTCGTCCACACAATGACTACCGAATCGGCTCCCACCTCCTCGATAAACTGAGCGAGAGCGCGGCGGATTGTGCGCGGGACGTGGCCCATCAGAAGCTCAATTCCTCGAGAAGCACGCTACGCAAATGCTCACGATCTACGTAAAGCCGGCGGCCCCGCTTGACGGTCTGCACTTTTCCGGACTTCACCCAATAATGAAGCGAACTGCGCTCAAGGTGCTTCCCGTGCATTTCGCAATATTCGAGCGCTTCACTCATCGTAAGAAGCCGTTCGGGCATTGTTTTTTTCCATGATCTGGAGAAGCCGATCTACTGCATTGATGTCGAGCTCTATCTGGAACATCATTTGATCAAGCTTGTCGCGCATCTCGTCCACGTTCATCCGACACTCTTCCAGCGAGACCGCACACGCCTTGATCCCGCCGGCAACGGAATCCCGGAGCTCTCGATTGGTTGGCCCTCTGCGCTTCATGGCCCCCCCCATTCGTTCCCGTTGGTGGTCACTGCCGCAGCCACGCCGGCGACCGTCGCCAGCGCCACCGCCCCGGCGGTCTTGAACAGCTCCAGCAAGCTCCCGCTCCCGCTCTGGCGCGCGTACTCGCTCGGCTCAATCAAAGGCACCCGCTCGCCGTCTTCTAGGAGCTCGAAGCGCCGGCCGGCGTCGTCCATGACGACCGCGCCGAGCTCCGGCTCTGGCGGAAACCCTGGCCCCTGGACGCGCTTCCGTGCGCCGTCTTGCCAAGCTCTCGCTTCCGCCTCCGAATAAAAGCCGTAAGCCTTTGTCACGTCGTCTGCGTCGAAGCCATACCAAAGAGGTCGAAGCTCTCCATGGACCGGCTCCACGTCTCGCGACCGATCGCGGAGTTGCTTGAACAATGACGCGAAGATGCCGTCTTTCTTCCATCGAGGCCTATAGCGTTTGATCCGCTGGATATCCTCCTCGAGGACTCGACGGTCAAACGTCGACAACTCGCCAAGCAAAAGCTTTCGCTGGTCTTCATCTTGGACAGGAGCATGAGCGAGAGTCTCGGCGTGCCAGAGCCAGTCTTCAGCAAGCCGGCAGAGAGCCAGCTCTGGCTCCCTCTCCTCGCCCGCGCCGCAGCAGCTCGCCGCTAGGCGCTCGCTCTCGCGCGGGCGGAGTGTACCAGAGCTGTCAAGAGCCGGCAAGAGCCCCCCCTGAGAGGGAGAGGGAGAGGGAGCCGGAGCCGGCGGGTCGTGCAGGTTTTTCATGAAACCACCTCCACGTTCATGTGCCCTTTCTTCTCTACGAGCTTCCCCTCAATGCGGGCGCCGGCGCCGGCTTGCTCGATCGCTTCGCCGTGGCGGTCCCAGGCGGTGACCCAGCCCGGATGGTCTTCAGAGCGATCGAAGGGTCGGAGTTTGACCCGGAGCCGGGTCGGGCTCTTTCGGTCCAGCTCCTCGATCTCGTAGGAACCCCCGGCGCCGGCGACTTGAGGAACCGGCGCCGGGGTGCCCGGAGAGACGTTCTCCGAGCCGCACACTCGATCGTGGACTCCGAGGGCAGCGGCGAGGGCCTGCTCGAGCGGGCCGCCCTTGTCGCTCACGGCGATCACCTGATCACACCCGCCTGATGCCTCAATGAGGGATTTTAAAAGGGCGAGCGTGGTGATTCTTCTTTGGTCATTCACTGTGGCACCTCGCTGATCGGATACGTGGGAGTGTCTGCGCCGTTCATGCGGGCTTCTGCTGCGAGGAGGTGCTGGTCGTAGGTCTCGGGGCCCAGGCCGGCGAGACCGGAGACCAAGATCCGAGCGAGGCCCTCGCCGAGCGTCATATCGTTGTGTATCGCGAAGTCTCGGACCGCCTCTTTGAGGAGGGATGAGATCCGGACTTCGGACCATCCCTCCTCATAAAGCTTGATCCAATCACCGTTTGAGAGCTGAGTCACTTTCATCGCAAACCCTTCCAGAGCTTAGGGGTGAGCGTTTTACCCTTCACCCATTATCGGACCGAATACGTTTCGAACCTTATAGCTTTTTTTCGGACGAACTCGCGAGGTGGCTTGAGGGTGTTTGGAATTTTGAGCGCGGCAGTATTCGACGGCGCGGCGGCGACCGCGAGGGGTATCAGAAAACCGGATTCCCCAGTCACGCGCAGACCATTGCAAACCTGGCGAAAAGCATGCGCGCCAGTGCCCGTCGATTTTTACAGCCGCGTAGGCGCGAGGGATGTGCATAGTCTGAGAGTATCATTTTTCACCATACGGAAAACGCTTGTTCAGGTCGGTTTTTCGTTTTTTGCATCCGCAATCGCCGCCGGTTTTTCTGGAAATGAATTCAGCCGCGCGGGCGACGCCAGTCGCCCGGGTGACCTTTTCGACCGTATCTCCCAAGCCCTGGGAAGCGTAGTGCCTACACGCGCGGCATTGCGTGAACGTCGGCGCGCCGTCATAGAGCCCCGCGCCGCAGAAAATCGAAACGCTCGAGCCCCGGACGGTAACGGTCGCAAACTCGCAATCAATAGTTACGCTCAATCTGATTCCCCCCACACCGTGAAGCGCTTGTAGTGCCCCTTTGAAACCGGATACTCGTCCCAGGTCTTGCAGTCTTGGCCTTGAATGTTTTCAATTCCGAGAGAGGAGACGCCGAAATTGTGGTACGTCAGATAGTCCGTCGGGAGCAGCTCGCCGAGCGGGCCCGGGTCGCCGAAGCCGTTGAGGATTCCGGCGCCGCTCACACGCTGGCGGCGGGCGCCGGCATTGAACGCAAACCATGGTTTTTCTCCGCCCTCGAGGATGGTTCCATCCGAACTGATAAATCTAGGCTCCATCCAAGCGCCCGCGCTTCCCGGTGCCGGAGTTTCGCCGCTATTGATCCGGAACGGATCGAAGGGGCTGGCAATTTGAAAGCCGCCCATGCCGAAGGAACGAAGCGCTTGCGGATTAATGGCGGTGTCGTCTATGGAAAGAGAGCCAGGATAGAACGTGTGGAGAAGCCCGCAATCAATGAAATCCGGATCATTGAATGGCAGCGTCTCCGCCTTGATACCGCTCACGAAACACGCGGGATTCACGTCGTCGTCGCAGCATGGATTATTTGAAGAACACGGGGCCGCAAACGCCATATTCCAGATATATAACCCGCCGTAGACCGTGTCGTCGTCAGGGTAAAACGTGATCTTTATGACTGTTCGGTACTCGCCGTTTTGGCAATCGACGTCATCCCCGCCGCAAATTGGCGGAGGATCATAGTCTGAGTCCGGATAAATCCAGTACAGCTTTATGGTCAGCTCACCAGGGACGTTGATTCCATCCCTGACCTTCGCAATGTTGCGGGGGACGTCTATCTGAGTGCCGTCCGGGGCGGTCTTTGTGATTGAATTGCACCACGAAGATTGAGCCGACGGGTTTGCGTATTGAAAGTCCTCGCTGATATTCGTGAAGTCAGGCGGGTCGTTCGTGTCGCAGATCGAGACGGACTCAAAAACCGGCCATTTCATCGTTACGTCAGATTTGTATTCATACCCAACGATTCCATCGTTAGTAGGGCCATCGATCGCGCCAGAAAATTCAGCGGTTAGGGTTTGGTCAAGGTCGACCGTATAAGAATTTAGCGGCCACCAGACCCGCGCCGTCGGCTCGAACGGGTTCGGAACGGGGCTCGGAAACGGAAGACACTCAGTTCCGTGCTCGTAGTCAATCTCGAGAATGTCGGCGGAGTCAGAATAGTTGCTCCAAGTGGAAAACGTGTCCGAGTCATCGGAAGGGATGTTCAAGCTGCCGCCATAAAATCCATTGGGGATGTTCGGGCAAACGTCAAAGTCGTAGCCTGTACCCATAGGCGGAACGGTGCTTCCTTTGGTCCACCACATTGCGCCGCCGTGGAAAAACTCACGGCACTGGAGGCGGAACTTCATTCGTTCGGGGACTGGGGGGTACCAATTTGACCCGGGGACATCGTTCGCGGCGCAACACGCCGAGGAATTTGTGGGCTTCCCGTTGAATGAGTCCGTATACCCCCCCTCCGGAACGTCAGCCGGAGAGCTGTATCCGAGCTCCGCCATCACAGTCGCGAAGTCGCGCGAAAGGCTGCCCGTACAGTTTCCCGAGTCGGTCACTCGGAGCCCCCAGCATTTCCCCGCCGTGGGATGACCCAGAGAGGTCGAGGTCCCGTGGACCCACCGCATAGGGAATCCGTTCAAATTGTTCGGGGCAGAGTTGATATATGAAACCCACTCTTTGGGGGGGTCGCACAAGAGATAATTCTGTGCAGTCCCGGAGACTAAACACCCCTCAGTCGCGATCACGTAAACGTCAGAAACGTTTCCGCCTGGGCAGTCGCAAGACTCGCATTGCCCGTCGACTTCGCGCGGATAGTTATGTAGAGGACTCATGAGCCGCCCGCTCTTGCTTGACGCCCTCGGAGAATGCCGCCACGTTTGCCTTGTACATTTTCCGTTTCGCCCCTGGCTTGTTGAGGAACAGCCCCCCGAGACCGGAAAGGGCCGACGTGATCAACAAGCCACCAGGCAGCGTCGAGGCATGATCCCCGAGCGCTTCTAGGGAGGTGTCGAACAGCGCGCGAATTGTGGTGTACCGACGCTCGGCGTCTTGAATCTGAACCGCCAGGCGATCCGTATTCTTTTCCACGTACTCCTGCCAGCGCTCCCAGATGATCGCCGAGTCGGAGAGAGAGACGCGCTCAGGCTCGTCAACGGCCGCGCGGACGTCTTGTGGCACGTCGAGCGTGATGAGGTCCTGAAGGTCGCACCCCTGTAGGGTCGTGAACACAAGCGCCGAGACGACGGAAAGAGCGAAGAAAATCAGCGGTTTACGGTCCATCTGGGGGCCTCCATCAGTCGGTTTTGCATGAGCTTAAAGTCCTCAGTCAACGCGCGGACATCTTCAAGGGTGAACTCTTGAGCGATTCGCAGCTCGGAGAGCTGGCGATCAATGCGAAGATAGGACGCCGCAAGCGCCAGGAGAATCGAGACGGAAAGAGCCAGGATCGAAATCCAGTCGCGGAAGCCGAGGCGGACGTGCTGCGTCATTGCGTGGCCTCGTAGAGAACGCTGATTTGATAGCCGTCGGAGCTGTCGTCGATACTCGACCCGCGAAAATAGTAGAGACTTCCGTTAGTGCTCATTCCAACACCGGACGAGCTCGCCGTCGTATCTGTCGGCAACGAGCGAGTCGCGCCGGTGTGGAGTATCGAGTACCCCCAGTACATGTACACGTCCTGAACCCCGGATGATCTCAGGATGATGTCTCCGGTAGCGTTGGACCCCCCCGCTGCTTGGTAGAACGTCTCTGCGACCAGGTTCACCATTGCGGACTGTGATCGACTCCACACGCGAAAAGCGGTGGTGACGGCGTTCGAGGCTCCAGGCTCTGGACCCACGTTCATTTGCAAGAGGTTCGCGGTAACCCAAGAGGAGTCGATCGAAATCGATCCCTTGTCGACAATCCCGGAGGACGGGGCGGTCGTGATTCCGTTCCCCCCGGTGATCTCGGCGACCACCGTCGCGCTCGGGGCGGCGACCGCGGTGGTCGCTTCCTTGCGCGCGCCAGTCGTCAAGCGAATCGTCGTCGCCTCGCCGGTGTTGTAGATGATTTGGGGATTGTATCGTGTGTGTGGCTTCAAGCTCCCCGAGTCGTCGGCGGTAAACGCGAAAACCCAGTCTGAGCCAGAGAGCGAGCCGGAAACCTCGAGGGTGCCGAGCTTCAGGACCGCAGTCGACGCGGTCGCGTCGAGCCCTGAAATTGCCAGCGATTCCGCCGCGCCTGGTGTAAAAGTCGAGCCGCCGGTTTTGATCATTCGCATCCCCCATCGATGGCATTGATAGAAAAAAACAGAAAGCCAAACTCTGGCTCCGCGTTTGCTGTTGTGTCGAAGATCATAAAAACCGGAAACATCAGGCACATGCCCTCAGCTTCTTTGACTGTGAAATCATCCGGGATATTTTCATCCGCGTACCCTCGGGTGAAACTTGCGGTGTTTTCCATTTCCGCAAGATTCAGCGCGGGATTTTGCTCGAATTGCTCCGAGTTAAATATCTCCCCGGGGTTTGAGTAAATGTTTTCCGGGTAAACCGAAATCCGGCGCACTTTGTAGGACCACCGGTTCTCTGTGCCGGTGATCGCCGTCGCCGAAGTGATGCGCCCTAAGTAAACGCGGTCGAAATTCATGGCCCCAGTTGTCCAGTCACAAGCTGCTCAACGTATCCCGCGTTGTATCGGAGGTCGTTCCAATTGGAGACCCGAGTACGCGAGATCCACATCGCCATGTTGTGAAAAACGTACTTTGGACTCGAGCCCGTTTCTGCTGCTGTTTTGTTGTTTGGGGTCTCTTCTCTGTACGCGTCTTTCTGATTCGCAAACGGGGAAAACGGTTCCATGTCCAAGTGCTTGTACTTGTCCCACAGGAATTGATGAGTGATTTTCACCATGGAGCTGTTCACCCGAGAACATGACACCGATATAAGCAAAAGCTGCCCTGGGGCGGCGTTCAAACTTGCAACCGCGAATTTGTTTCGCGTTCCCTGGTATACAAGCTGGTCGCGGATATCGTAGTTGGCAAAGTTGCCCCGCTCCAAGTTCGTGACGGTGTACGTCATTTGAGCCACCGGCTCCCGAACGGGCTGCCCGTTGATATCGATAGGAGTAAGGTCCTTGTCGACGCGGATATCTTCCCCTGCAGTGAACCAGGGGTCCAGGGGCAGCTCTGATATATCGCTCGGCCATTGTTTCATCACGCTTGCAAGTCGTGTCCCGCCCGATTGAACCAAGTCAGTCGACGCCAGAAGGCGGTCGTAATCCGGACTGGTACCAAGGGAGTTATTCGTAACGATTAAAAACGGATCGATGAGAGTTTGAACCACCGTAGCAAAGTAGACGACGCGATCAGCGTCGCCAGTGCCTACGCCCGGATTGGCATTGGCGGGGAGAGAGAGCGGGCTCGGAGCGACTGAGATAGACTCAGTTCGCCACTTGTCCCCGTTGCCTATCTGATACCCCTGCGTCTCGAGGTACTGGACGACAGACTCCTCATTCGTGTGGTCCGTGCAGACGAGCTCGATAGTCTTTGTCGAGCCGCCAACATCGTTGACCGTCACCCGCGGGAAGCCTTTTCTTATCTTTGCGTCGGCCATTAGCGTACGCCCTCCATTGTTGGCATTCGTTGGCCAAGGGGGCGAGAATACTTCAGCTCAGATTCCTGGGCGTTGCGCCTTAGCGAAGGCTCGAGCCCGTGGTCTGCCCCAGAATTGTCGCGGCGAAGGAAGTCCGCCATGCTGCCATCATTGCGACGGAATCCCGGGTGGCTGAAGTCCGCTCCCGTGCTGCCGTACGCTCCCCCGTCAACCGGGGGGTTTCTGTAGGGGTTCCCGGATGTGCTTTTTTCTCCATGCTCGAACGCGTCCACGATACCCTCAGTGATTCCAAGCTTTAACTCGGCGATCCAGTTTGAGGGATTCGACCAGTGCATGATTTTTGAAAGCACCTCGGAGTCGTCGATCCGACCGCGTAGGTCTTCGCGCCGACTTCCGCGGCGAACTTGCTGATCTATATCGTAGTTCGTTGTTCCGACCGTGTCGCGCATGATTGCGCCCGCTCCAGCGACCGCTCCGCCGACCGCAGATGCGGCGCCACCAGCAAGCGCCAGCCGCCCCGCGACCCTTGAAAAGCCAGCGCCGAGGCCGCCGAAACTTGATTGTGCGCGCGAGGACGTGCGGGCCGAGGTTCGACCGAATTTGCCAACCGATCGCTCCGCTCTGGCCAGACCCTCCTCGAGCGGCTTCGTGTCGGCGCCTACGGAAACCAGGAGCGCGCCTATTTTTCTATTTGCCATTTCGCTACCTCCTCATTCGCTTGCTTCACTTTTGCGCCGTACTCCTGCCAGAAAACCAGCTCCCACGCGGGCGCCTCCAGGATTGTCGAAATTGGCACCCCCAAGGACTTCGCTAGAGCGGCCAGGGGGCCGACTAAGGGTCCGGCACTGGGGGCTCCATTTTTGAAACCACTTCCATCTCGAGAGCCCGAAGGGTGGCGTAATCCTGGTCCATCACCTCGGAAAGAGAA
>NHEP01000095.1 GCA_002171515.1 bacterium TMED88
AATAAGCATGGCATTTGTGGCAAAATGGTGCTTCGTAAAACCGTACCGACGAGCCACTTCAAAGTTTTCATGAAATCGTTTATTCATGAAGGGCTCACCGTCGAGGGTCCAATGCATCAAATCTGAGCCTGCGCCGGATTCGCGGATTTTTTGGAGCAACTTCTCGACCGCATCGGGTTCGATGGCCGAAGCCGGAATCTGATCAAAGTGACTCGGGCTCGATTGCGGACAAAACTTGCAAGCAAAGTTGCATCGATTTGTGGGCTCGATGCTGATTTCCATGGGTGGGTAGGGCAAAACCTCGCTCCGACGCACTGCCCAATGCCAGAAGATTCGCGCGCCGGACCAAAGCTTCGACGCGGTCCCGCCCGTCTGTCCGGTCACCACCGGACTCTGGCCTGCAGACTGGGATCCCGTATTCGACTGATTCACCCTAAGCCCCGAACTCGCACCCCCCTCGGCAGCGCGATTTGGACGCAACGCACGTCGTCCAATAAAATCTTTGATCGTTGGAAGATAACACGACCGGCGCCGCCTCACAGGATGAGGGCCCGGGCTGGGTTGCCGGAAACCGAAGGCTCTGCGAGCCTTGGCCTCTTTCCACTGATCGCGGACCGAAACTCCCTCGAATATGACGACTCTCCAACCCGAACGGCAGGGTACTTGCTGGATCGTCAGCATGAAATATGCGCCCGTGATGTGGAATCACGCTCGGGCATTCGGCCAACCTCTGGCCACGGCTGGACAGGATGTACGGTACCTCCTAACAGAATCATACCAGTGGATGACCGGCCCCAATCGGGGAGACATCGAAACCATCGAGTCTCCAAAGACCTCGAATCCCCTTTCAAGCCTCGCCCGCTTTCTGCGGAGAGGTGGCGCGACTCAAGTCAGGAAAGCGTTCACCCAGAGCAAGCCTCGACTCGTAATTTTTGTGAATTTTAATCAGTTCGTAGACCGAGTCGTTATTCGCGAGGCACGCCGAGCAAATCCTGAAGTCCGAATTATCCTCCTCATCCATGAGCCCTATACCGAAGATAAGCGGGTGTACGGTCGCAAGAGAGCAACTCTCCTCTATTTCTACGAAAAGCTCACCCTCGGTCTCGCTCGCCGTGCCGACTCGCTGATCCTGCCCTCCCGGAATGCTGAAGAAACATGGCAAAAACATTCGGGCAGACTCAATCGAGATACTCGCATGATCCCCCTGCCCTTCGTCGATGAGTCGCCTTCCTCTGAAGCGGACCGAACGCACATTTCCTTCGTTGGCCAAATCGCCCATGCCCACCAAAAGGGGCTCGATCTTTTCCTTGAAATGATCGAGTGCGCGTCCGCGACCCACCCAAATCTCAGGTTCAGAGTCGTGACGGGAGACGACACTCAAGCCCTGCTCAATCAAGTTTCTGCCGAAGGCCGCGAGCGACTTGAGGTCATTACCGGCAGCCCCCTCTCTGACGAAGCAATCCACGAGGCGCTCCGCTCAAGCTTGGTGGTCACGATTCTGCAACGCCGTGTGATGCAGAGCGGAACTCTCCCCGTCGCGATGATGAATGGCACGCCTGTTCTTGTGACGGGACTGAATGGGCTGACTCAATTCGTCGAGGATGGAAAAAATGGACGCGTCACCGCGCTCAATTCCACCGCCGAGGAAAGGCTCGACATCCTGCAAGAGATGGTGAGCGACCTCTCAAACATGTCTCGGGCAGCGCGCCGTTATTACGAGGACACCTTCGACAGTCGGAACGTGGCGATCCATATCCCCTGGCTATTGGGAATCAACGAAAACGGAACCCTGTCCTCCCTTCCCATCCAGGAATGATTCAGAGCACCTCAACCTGGCAGTCGCGAATCTTCTGCAAAAGCGTTTTGTAGCTGACGCCTAGGAGCAGCGCGGCCTGCTTTCGATTGCTTCCGGTTTGCTCAAGGGCAACCTCAATCGCCTCGCGCTCGACCTCAAGCGCGACGCGCTTCCCAACCTCGCGGAGCGGGATATCACCCGCTGTCTCTTCGATTTCCGAAAGCAAATCATTCAAACCCGCATTTTTGCCTGAATGGGCCCCTGCCGAGGAAGCGAGCTCTTTGAGGATCGAGCTTTCGCTACCGAGAACAACGATTCGCTTGACCATATTCTCGAGCTCCCGGACGTTCCCAGGGAAGCCATAAGACCGAAAGGTTCTCTGTAATTCCTCAGAAATGACTGAATAGGGCCGGCCATACTCCGCGCTGTACCTCGCGAGGAAGCGCCCAATGAGGCTGGGAATTTCGTCCCGCCGATGTCGCAGAGGGGGGATCTGAATGTTCACAACATTCAGCCGAAAATAGAGGTCCTCGCGAAAAGACTTATCAGCCACCATCGAGAGAAGCGGTCGATGTGTGGCACACACCACGCGAACATCGACAGTCACCTCACGATTCCCGCCCAGTCGAGTAAATTGACTGTCTTGAAGGACCTGGAGGAGCTTCGCTTGAAGCGCGGGACTCATTTCTCCAATTTCATCCAAAAAAATTGTACCACCGCTCGCCACTTCGAACTTCCCGAACTTCCGCGACAGGGCACCCGTGAAGGCTCCCTTTTCGTAGCCGAAAAGTTCGCTCTCCAGCAAGTCTTCAGGGAGCGCCGCGCAGTTAACTTTGACAAAAGGCCCGTCTGCCCGAGTCGATCGTTGATGGATCGCGCGAGCAACAATTTCTTTTCCGACGCCACTTTCTCCTTGAATCAGAACCGTCACATTCGTGTCAGAAATTTGATCAAGCACCTCACCAATTTTAGACATCGCAGGACTCGTCCATGTCTCCGAATCCTCCTCCCACTTAAAACCCCGATTGCTTCGTGTCGCAGCGGATGTCCCAATGACCTTAAGAAGAACTTCACCGAGCTCTTCTTGCTCAAAAGGCTTGTTGACAAAATCCGAAGCGCCAAGATGCATGGCTTCGACGATCGTAGGCGCCCGACCCACCACCGAGACCATCACGACGGGTAAATCGGAATCCATTTCGCGAATTCTGCGAAGCGTCTCTAGTCCGTCCATGTCCGGCATCATGATGTCTAGAAGAACCAAATCGGGGCGCTCGCCCGACTGGAGCGCTTCGATCGCAGCCGGACCGCTCTCTGCGAGCGACGACGCGTACCCGAGAGCAGAAAGGCAATTCGCCACATAGAGGCGAACGCCCTCGGTATCGTCCACCACAAGCACACGACCGGCATGAGCCTCGGTACGGGCCATAGAATTGCCTCTCCGATTCGGTTCGTTTTGCATCAATCACTCCATTTCCATAGAACCGGGGGCAACGGGCAGGATGAAAAAAAAGCGACTGCCGCCACCCGGAGCATCGTCGACTCCCAAGCAACCGCCGTGCGCGTCCACGATCCTTCGGCAGATCGCAAGCCCCAACCCCAGTCCGTGCTGACTTCCCAGTGAACCCGTCTGGACAAAGGGCTCGAAGATTCGCTTCCGATCTTGCAGTTCCACGCCGGGCCCTTCATCGAGGACCGAGAACTCCAGGGCGGCTTTCGAGCATCCGCCCAGTTTTCGAACAATGACCTTCAATGTCCCACCGGACGGGGTGACCCGCACGGCATTCTGCAAAAGATTCGTAAGCACCTGCTCGGCCCGAAGCCGGTCGACCTGACACTTCGGCAAGTCGTGCTCTATATCGAGAACCAGGTGGATATCGGCAGTCTCAAAAATGGGGGCCATCATGGTCAAAACATCGCTGACCCACTCATCGACATCGTGGTCACCGAGGTCGAGACTCTCTTGAACCGACTTCTCACCCACAACATCCAGCATCTTCCGGATCATCGCGTCCAATCGACGACAGCCCTTCGCACTCTCGGTCAGATAGAGATCTTGCCTGGCTGTAATTGGGCCCGCATCGCCGGACAGCATGAGTCGCCCGTAACCCGAAATTAGTGATAACGGTGTTCGCAACTCATGGGACAACATCGCCATCCACTCTGATCGACGTTCGGCGAAGGCAGCCACTTCACTCTGCAATCTCTCAATTTCGCTTTCTGCCGACCTCAAGGAATCCATCAAGAAGTCAACATCCTCCGACACCCACGGAACCACTGGGTTCAAATCGTCTAATCCTGTCTGATCGAGACTCGTTCTCACGGCCTGTTGTCCTCTTTCGGGTTGGCCCGGCGCGGCGTGGTATCGTTCCCAACGTCCCACAACAAGGCGGGGACTCTGTATCTTTTCGCCCCAATTCGGGGCTGTCTTTAATGGCGTTTTCGATTTGATCCATTCAAATCGATCGGAGCAGAGCGTGGCTGCAAAACAGAAACAGGCTCAAAAGCGAGCGCGCCAACTTGCCGGCGAGTTGCACCGCCACGATGCTCTGTACTACCAGTTGGACAGTCCCGAAATCAGCGACGCGGAGTACGACGGGCTTCGCAGGGAGCTCAATCGGCTTGAATCGGAGTTCCCAGGCCTCCTGGGAGACGACTCACCCAATCAACGTGTTGGATCGGCCCCGGCATCCGGCTTCGACACTTTTCCGCATCGATCACCCATGCTCTCGCTCGATAACGCAATGGATGTCGACGAGCTCAGAGCATTTGAACAGCGTGTCTATCGGTTTCTCGGTCAGACATTCGACTCTCAGCGTAAAATTCAATATATCGGAGAGCCGAAGCTCGATGGCTCGGGAGTCGAGCTGATCTATCAAAATGGCAAGCTGCAGCGAGGCTTGACTCGGGGAGACGGTCAAACGGGAGAAGACGTGACCGCGAACTTGAACCCCGTGCGTTCTGTCCCGGAGCGACTGCGATCATCCGGCGCACCCATCCCCCCGGTGGCCTCGATTCGCGGCGAAATCGTGTTGCCTCGAGCACAGTTCGCAGAACTGAATCGCGCCCGCATCGCGAGAGATCAAGACCCTTTCGCAAACCCGCGAAATGCCGCCGCGGGCGCCCTGCGCCAAATCCACGATATCGACTTCAACCGCTTGCGCAGCCTCGAATTTCGAGCGTACGCGCTGGCAGAGGGGGCGCCCTCTGGAACTGCGACGCAGTGGTCGGTCCTCGAGACCCTCGCTAGCTGGGGATTCATCGTGTCCCCCGAATCTCGCCCCTGCCAGGGTCTGGATGAGGCCATCGCGCTGCATCGAACGCTGCTCGAAGGACGAAACGCGATGCCCGTGGAAATCGATGGCACGGTGATCAAAATTGACAGCATCGACCTACAGAACCGACTGGGCGCTGTGGCTCGGGCTCCACGCTGGGCGATTGCTTTCAAATTTCCGCCCGAGCAGGCGTCGACACTTTTGGAAGGCATTGAAGTCCAAGTTGGGCGAACCGGAGCGCTCACCCCTGTGGCCAAGCTGGCACCGGTTCAAGTCGGCGGCGTCACCGTCTCGAACACCTCCCTGCACAATCAAGATGAAATCGAACGGAAAGACGTTCGCGTGGGCGATACCGTCATCATCCAGCGCGCCGGAGACGTGATTCCACAGCTCGTCCGAGTCGTTCTAGACGAACGAATCAAAGGCGCACAAGCTGGCCGTAAGTTTCCCCGCTACAAACTCCCCGCGAAGTGTCCGGTTTGTCGCGCGGCCACTCTGAGACTTGTCGGCGAATCCGTGACCCGATGTCCAAACCTCGACTGCCCCGCCCAGCTCAAAAACAATCTGAAACATCTCGCCCATCGGGGCGCGCTCGATGTGGACGGTCTGGGCGAAAAACTTGTCGACCAACTCGTTGAATCAGAGATGGTTAAGCGCCTTTCCGATCTCTTCGCCCTGGAGGTCGACCAAGTCGAATCCCTGGAGCGAATGGGAAAAAAATCAGCGGACAATCTCATCGCCGCTCTTGAACGGTCGAAATCGACTACCTTGGCGCGCTTCTTGATTGCGTTGGGCATTCGACACGTCGGCGAAACCATCGCGGAAATTTTGAGCCAGCACTTCGAGGAACTCGAGCCTCTGATGGCAGCCTCGATCGATGAAATCGAGGCCATCGAGGGCGTGGGACCGACCATTGCCGAGAGCGTATTCCGCTTTCTCGCCGATACCGCCAATCGTCAGGAAATCGAACGGCTGCAGTCCCTGGGTGTGCAGTGGCCCGCTTCGCGCGCTGTCGAGACCGGCGAGGAAGAACAACCGCTGACAGGGCTGCACTTTGTTCTCACGGGTTCACTGAGCGCCCCACGAGACCACTTTAAAGAGCGGATCGAAAGGGCCGGAGGGAAGATCGTCGGCTCGGTTTCAAAGAAGACCGACTACTTGGTGGCTGGCGAAAAGGCTGGAAGCAAACTCGAAAAAGCGCAAAAGCTCAACATTTCCGTTCTGGATGAGACCGGCCTTGAGAAACTCATCCAAGGGGAGCCCCCTCCCACGGCCTAGGTCGAAAGCAGCTCAGTTCGCGATTTCGAAGCGGAAGCTTCCCTGATCAAAACGATCTGCCTCACCAATCAAGCAGGCACGCGTCTTTTCACATCCGAAACTGGGGTAGTAGGGTGACTCGCCGATCCGCCAATTTACAGAGACGGGCAGCGCGATCCGCAGCCAAGCCCCATCGATCAGGCGAAGGTGCGCCTCGGTTCCCCCGTCGCGATCGTGGGACAAACGAGGCTCCAACCCCGGAGCCAGATGGAGAAATAGCCGCATCGAACGTCGATTCCCCTGCAAGGCGTCCCGAATTTCGAGCGCGTGTTCCTCAACACAGAAGCGTCGGCGATGGAGCGTGTCTGGAGTCGACCAACCACGGCAGCTCGCGACGATCGTCTTTTCGGGTTCGACACTCTCAAGAAGCACCCGGGGACGCCCACCGACACGATGCGCCGCCCAGATTTCCGCTTGTTCGGTGTCGGCGACCTCAAGAGTGGAATGCGAAGCCGTCGCGCGAGACACTTGACGCCTCTCCCCCGGAATATATTCGAACACGCCTGTATCTGTGACGATTCGCTGGCTCCCGTACGACAATTCAAAAGCCAGCGCATCACAGTGGGCGTGACCAGGCTGATGCGCCGGGGCTGGTCCCGCAACGGAAGCGATGACCGTGAAGGGACCAGCGACCAATCGTGCATAACCTCCCTCGGGCAAAACGCTCTGAGTGGGCGGTGCGGTAACGCCTAGGCGATCCGCGTACGCTTCCAAATCAGAGGGATGCTGCGCGATCCCGAATGCGGAGTCTGCAAAGAGCGCAATCTGGCCGTCGGGATGGCACATCATGTCCAGTGCGCCGCGCATTCGCCGCGCCACCGACTGAAGGGTTGAAACCATTCCGTCGGGTGCCATCCCATCAGGCGAGGCCGCCAGATTCAAGAGATCGAGAATATTCTCCAAGAGCAGCGCGTGGTACATCGGGGATCGCTCTTCGTGAAGGCCGTCGCCCGGGACCTGCCGAGCCAATTCCGCCTTCAGTTGGGGCCAGTACCCCAGCCAACGCTGGGCCTCAGGCCCGTCAAAAAGCAGCCCTCCAAAAACAACTCCGATTAAGTTCGACAGGAGGTGATTGGCCTGAAGACGCACCTCAAGATTTTCAGCAAGCGTCTCGATTTGACGAGCCAGAGATTCATGAAGACCGGCGTCCGTTCCCGCGCGTTCGGGCAAGGCGCCGACGGTCTGAAGCATCTTCCCCCAAGACAGAATCCGAAGACCAAGGGGGTGCGGATCCCAACCCGTACCCCGTGGATGACGCTCCATCCAGTCAAGCATCCAAGCCAGCCGGGCTTCCGGCGAAACACTCTCTCGACGGGCAAAATCAAATTGATGAAGGTGATAGGCAAACAGCGGACCATGCTCCGCACAGTCCCAATCCACCCCGCGCGACACATCGAGACTTGAGCCCAAGAGCTGGATCACAGCCCCCTCATTCACCTCAATATGTGCAGGAGGCGGCAGAAAATCAGCCCCGAGGCCAGAATGTCGCCAGTGCGGCGCAGCACCCCGCCACGCGATGGGCCTTCCTGTCCCCCGTAGACCGTGTCGAATCTGGGCAAGCAATTGCTTGGGTTTCAACGGCCGAAGGGTTCGTAAAATCCGAAGCACCGGGAGCGCCTTATTCATAGCGCCCCGAACTGGGTTCCTCTTCCGCCTCGACCGCTTGAAGCAGCCGAACCGCGATGGCGTAGATCTCACGCCGAGGCACACCCAAGGAACCCGCTAACTCCGAAGCGATTTCCCGAGCCCGAAGGCCTTGGTCGACGAGGGCCCTGACCGAGCGCTCGATTTCATCCGGCTCGAGCTCGGGCCGATCTTCACTTTGCGCGCCCTCGACCACCAGAGCAATTTCACCGCGGGGAGATTGGGCGTAGTGGTCCTGCAAGTCAGCCAGCGAGCCACGTACGATTTCTTCGTGCATTTTTGTGAGCTCCCGAGCCACGCAGGCTCGGCGATTCGGACCAAAGACCTTGACCAAGTCGACCAGAGTCGACGCCAAACGCTGCGGCGACTCGAAAAGCACCAGCGCCGGCTCCGACTGAACATAGGATTCGAACAACTTTTGACGCGGTCCCGAGCGACGAGGCGGGAACCCTAAAAATGTAAAGGAGGTGATGCGCAATCCACAACTCGCCACCGCGGCGAGAACAGCGGAAGGCCCCGGGAGAGCCGTCACTTGATGCCCAGCATCCGCCGCGGCCTCGACCAATCGCCCTCCTGGATCGGAGATCAAGGGCGTTCCCGCATCGGTCACGAGCGCGATCTCTTCTCCCTCCGCGAGGCGTCCCAAGACCTCCGCCAAGCGAGAGGACTCGTTGTGGGCGTGGAGCGATGTGAGCCGACGCTGGATCTCATACCTCTCAAGAAGGACGCGGGTTCGTCGGGTATCCTCCGCGTAGACGGCGTCGGCTTCGCGCAACACCCGCAAGCTCCGAAGCGTCATGTCCTCGAGGTTGCCGATTGGCGTCGCCACGACATGGAGCGTCCCCATCGGTTATCTTCTCCCGATCGCCTTGCCGTGGTCCCGCGGAAAACGACCCGTGAAATCAAGCCCTGCTTTGCATCTAGCCCTCGGCGACGCGGGCGAGCAGAAGGCCACAGGCTTCCTGCGGCGCCGAGGATATCGCATCCTTGATCGAAACGTCCGGGCGGGAGGCGTCGAGCTAGACCTCGTTGTCCGCCGTGGCGCGGTGCTCGCTTTTGTCGAGGTCAAAACCCG
>NHEP01000096.1 GCA_002171515.1 bacterium TMED88
AACCGTCCATGCCGTGGAGTCCAAGATCCTCCAGAAGCTCGATGTGGCTTTGACCTTCGCCCTCTTTGTCTCCCCATCGCCGTGGGACGGGGAGGCCCGCAGCCTCGAGCCGAGCGTGAATGGGTTCGAGGGGCGGTTCGGGCGGAAGCCCATTCGTCGCAGGAGGATCCGCCGGATCGAGTCGGGCGATTAGGGAAGCGGGAGAGCCTCCCCTGAAGTGAATGCGGAAAAACCGGCGTGCCCCGAGACCGGCGGCCACGGCCTCCCAGCGGTCGACCGGGCGGCCGACGACTTGTTCCGCCAAGGCGAGGGCCTTGTGGATCAGCGGATCTTCGTATCGGCTCACTTTCATTGACCAGGTGCTCTCACGTCGCCTAGCCGAAGAACCAATGGCAGGCCGCTACGGCTCCAATAAAGCCGCCTAGATCTCCGATCAGGCAGGCGGCGAGAGCATGGCGGCCATCGACAACGCCGGCGGCCCCAAGGTAAAGGGCTAACACGTAGAACGTGGTTTCGGTCGAGCCCATGAGGGTGCAAGTCAGGTAGCCGATAAACGTATCTGGGCCATAGGTCGTGATGATCTCGCTCATCACGCCAAAGGCGCCGCTACCTGACAGGGGACGAAGGAGCGCCATAGGAAGGACCTCGGCCGGGACGCCGACGGCACTCGTGTAGGGATTCAAGAACCCAATGATGACATCCAGCGCTCCGGACGCTCTGAACATGGCGACGGCCACCAAGATGGCAACGAGATAGGGAACGATTCGCGCGGCGACTTCAAGACCCTCTCGGCCCCCTGTGATCATGGAATCGTAGGCTCGGACTCCGGATCCCACACCGATCAGCAAAAGTGCCGAGATCAACAGCGCCATCAACCAATTGCTGAGGATCTCTTTTAAGGTCCCGACAGCGCCGAGCTCAGGCAGAAGGCGAGCTGTTTCCAGGGAGAGTCCGACGAAAACGATCGCGATGAACCCCCAGACCACCCAGGATCGCCAGCGTGCTGGGGCGAGGCGTGATGGCTCGGAGGGCGGAGTTGAGGCCTCGGCCTCAACCAAGGATTCAGAAGGCTCGGCCTGGGTTGCGGTGGCGGGTGGGCGCGGTCGAAAGAATGAAAGGCGACCCAGCAGGAAGTAGGCGGTGACCGCCGCGACCGTCGAGCAGGTGGTCGCGAAGAGGGTCGGGGCCCAGATCGCCCAAGGGTCAGCGGATCCGGCGGCGGTGCGCACTGCGATGGTCCCGAAGGGCGGAAAGAGGGTGATGGCCGAGGTGTTAATGGCCAAGAAGAGCACCATGGCGTTCGAGGCGGATCCGCGCAGAGGATTCAGTCGGGCCAGTTCCTTCATGGCTTTGAGCCCGAAGGGCGTGGCGGAGTTGCCCAGGCCCATCATGTTGGAAGACATGTTCATCACCATCGAGGCCATCGCGGGATGATCGGGGGGCACTTCCGGAAAGAGCCGGCGGGCAAGGGGGGCGAGCACGCGTCCCAGCCAAGCGCGCAGTCCGCCATCAAAGGCGACCCGGGTGAGGCCCAGGAAAAACACCATGGCCCCGACCAGCCCGATCACGAGCTGAATGGCGCCCGCCGCGCTGGCCAGCATGGCGCCGGTCACCGCTTCCATGCGTCCTGGAATAAAGGACGCATAGGCGATGGCGATGAGCATCAGACCTAGCCAAATCCCGTTAAGCATCGGACCCCCCTGATCCGCATCGTGAGTCGAGATTGCCTCACGCGAATCTCCCGGATAAGCTTGCCGGCGTCAAGCGGTCCGTTTGAGTCGGATCGAATTGTATCGACACCGCGCGTTGGCTTGAAGATCGGTCCGCGGTCTCATTATCGCGAGGAAGACGGTCTTTGCCCACTTTGCTTTTGCTCCCGGTTTTCGATGGTCGACTCCGAGGCCGGACGAGCCGGCGGTTTGGGTGTGGATTGATGCTATCGGCCGCCTTGCTTGGCGTCTCGAGTCTTGCCAATGCGCGGCCCCTCCTCGGCGAGCGTTTGGATGCGGCTCTGCGGCATCCCGCCCTGCGGGCTGCGCAACTGAGCATCTTGGTCGAAGACGAAAAAACAGAACAGGTGATTTACGAGCGGGATCCTGAGAAGCGCCTGATTCCTGCTTCGAACATGAAGATTATGACGGCCCTGGCTGCCCTCGAGACGTTTGGGCCGAGTCATCGATTTTCCACCCGGATCCTCACGGATCGAGCCCCCAACGCCTCGGGGACCGTGGGCCGCCTTGCGGTGCTGGGTGGGGGAGACCCCGTTCTGAACAGTGAGGATTGGTGGCGCTTGGCGGCGGATCTTCGAAGACGCGGCTTGCGACGGGTGGAGGGCGATCTCCTGGTGGACGATTCGCTCTTTGATCGCGAGTACTGGCATCCCCAGTGGAAGGGCCGCTCGGCCCGGGCGTACCACGCTCCGGTTTCTGCGCTGACCGCCAATTACGGGGCTTTCTTCATTGCGATCCAGCCCGGCATGGCCGCAGGAGACCCGGTGCGGGTGGCCGTGGACCCGCCGATTTCTTCGCTTCAAATCGTCAATCGCGCCGTCACGGGTCCGCCGCAATCCTCGCCCACGCTTTCTGTCCAAAGGGGAGGCCAGAGCGCGCAGGCAGAGATCTTTACGGTGACCGGGAGGCTGCCCGCGGCGGATGAACCGGATTTCGTTCCCCGAAGCGTTCAGGACGCGGCGCTTTACGCGGGGGCCGTTCTCAAGCTTCAGCTTGAGGCGGTTGGGATCCAAGTCGGCGGATCGGTGCGTCGCGGTTCTGCGAACTTGCCGCATGTACTGGCCACCCACGAGGGGCGAAGTCTGGCGGAAATTGTTCGTTTGTTCATGAAGTACAGCAACAACGCGATGGCCGAGAGTTTGGTGAAATCGATGGCCGTGAAGGCAGGGCAGCGCCCGGGCACCTGGCCGGCGGGTCTTGCCGCCATGCGGGCAAAGCTTTCAAAACTCCGTCTTTTGGGTACTGGGGCGGTGCTCGCAGATGGCTCCGGCTTGTCGACGGATAATCGCCTCTCAGCCCGAATGCTGGTCGATGCCTTGAGGGTGGGCGGTCGTTCCTTCGGGATTGGACCTGAGTTTGTGTCCGCCTTCCCCATCTCGTCGCGGGACGGCACGCTTGAGAATCGGACCGCTCGATCCGCTGATTTGGTTCGCGCGAAAACAGGACTGCTCAGCGATCAGAGGGTCACCGCGCTCTCGGGGTATATGCTCCGCCCGGATGGGGACGTGGCGGTTTTTTCGATTCTGGTCAACGGCCATGCCGGACGCTCCAAGTCCGCAATGGATGCGGTCGACCGCTTCGTCGCGGAACTGACTCGGCGCTAGTCGCAATCAGCTTCGTTGAGACCGAAGGGCCAGATCACCGCCGTAAACCTGCTTCACTTTGTCGATATACCGAACGGGAAGTGAGTCCCCTCGCTGAATCCGACGGCGAATGCGGCTGGGACCCCAGTTGTAGGCAGCCAGGGCCATGGGGATGTCCTCGAAACGATCATTCAGCTGTCGCAGGTACGCGATGCCGAGGGTGACGTTGACGACAGGGTCAAAGAGAGAGTCCGGTCCCGCCCAGTCCAATTTCAGCTTGCCAGCAATCTCCTGGGCGGTGCTGGGCATCAATTGCATCAGTCCGCGTGCACCGACATGGGAAACTGCATCGGGGTTTCCGCTGCTTTCAACGTGAATGATCGCCATGACGAGGGCGGGGTCCAAGCCATGACGAGTCGATTCGACGACGATCGTTTGGGCGAGGGAGAGGATTTCATCGTCGGTCCATCGATCGCGGCGCACGCGTTGCAGGGCTTCCCGAACGTGGACGAGGGCGCGGGTGCGCTGGGGCCCGAGAGCCGTTCCGGACTCGGTGGATTGGATGTTCGGCGCGGGATTCGGAACCGGGGCGGCTCCGGCGGTCGGCGCTCTTTCGGGACTGGTCCCCGAGAGGCTCAAAAGACCGACGGCACAGATAAGGAGGGTGGGCATGCGTTCCATGCCGCTTGGAAGGAGCAAAAACCATGCCTCGCCCGGGTCGCAAGCAAAAATGGCGAGTGGTGGAGGCGGGATAGCGGATCAGCTGCAACGCGGTGATGAGCCGCGAGTCAACCCCCCGCGGACGCCCGGCACCTCCCGAAGGCCCTCTGATGACCTCGAAAGCGCTCAGCCGGGCGAAGAGCGAAAAAAACTGCGGAGTTTTGGTCTTCGGCCTGGGTTTCGGGCAGACCGAAGAGGCTCAGCGACTTCTTCGCATGCGGCCCTTGCCGAGGAGCAGCCAGTCAAGGGAAATGTTCTCTTTCGTGGCCATCGTCAAAAGGAAGTCCGTATGCGGAGTCGTCCCACTCTCGTAGCGGTTGACGTTTTGTTGGAATACGCCCAGGTCTCTCGCGAACTGCCGCTGGGACCGATCCCCACGAACTTCGGCAATTCGCTCGGGCAGTTTTTTCTTCAATCGTTTGATCGCAGCTGTCGTCGCCATGCTGATTATCCTTTCTTTTTGACTGAATACGGATCGCGGAAGGAAACGTGGAGCTTGGCTCCTCGGGTGCCCTCAAGTCGACAATTGCGCAGAATCAACAAGAATCCAGCTCCGCGTCGGCTCGTGCGGCCCGGGCCGACACGCCTGTAGGCGCTTTCGGAAGTCATTTTTTCAACACGTTTCCTATAGGAAAAGCGGCAGCAGATTAGTCGAACCTATCAAGGAATCAAGGGTCCTCGACCGGCCCTTTCCATGGGGGGGAGGGGGCGGTTGGGGCGGGGTTAGCCCGCACTGTCCGCTCGAGCGATCAGCGGAAAGCGAGCGGATTGGGAGCAACCGACCTTTCAGAGCCCCGATGCAACGCGATCCCGGTATGCTCGGCCAGACCCGGTCGGAGCTGCGCCGGATCAGTCATGAGGGCGGAATGCGGATCATTGCAGGCGAGTTGCGGGGCCGAAAAATTCAGACGCCGGTGAGCGGTGTCCGGCCGACTACGGATCGAGTGCGGGAATCGATCTTTGCTCGGCTCGGGGATTGCGCAGGCTGTCAGGTGCTCGATTTGTTTGCTGGGTCCGGGGCTCTGGGCCTCGAGGCTATTTCCCGGGGGGCAGATCGTGTTGTTTTTGTGGAGCGTTCGGGGCGGGTGGTGGCCGCGTTGGCGGACACGCTAAAGCGCTTTGCGGTTGAAAATCGAACGGAGGTGCTGAAGCTGGACGCCCGGGGGGGACTCAGAAGGCTTTCGCAGCGCGGTGTTCGATTCGATCTAATTTTTTTGGATCCCCCGTACGCGGATCACGCGGCTTTGCCCGACCTTCTTTCGATGCTCGTTGCTTTGAAGCTTCTCGCATCCTCGGGGGTGGTGGTCGTGGAATCATCGAGCCGCAACGAGTCATCGCTCGAACTGGAATTGCTCGACGGATTGTCGGTAGACTCCGTGCGTCGGTACGGAGAGACCACGGTCGCTTGGTTGCGACCCCGTATGGGCCACAACGAATCTCTGGGGAGCGACACTGAATGAACGTGCGAGCGCCGGGTCGGAAAATCGGACTCTTTCCAGCGAGCTTTGACCCGCTCACCAACGGCCACCTTGATTTGGTACAGCGCGGTCTTCGGGTGTTCGATGAGGTGGTCGTCGCCCTCGCTCGGAATGTTGCTAAATCCGGCACCTTCAGTACCGAGGAGCGCGTTCAAATGCTCAACGATGTGCTCGGCGAGGTTGACCGGGTCAGCGTCCGGGTTTTTGATGGTCTAGTCGTTGAATATGCTCGGGAGATCGGAGCCTGCGCGATCATTCGCGGACTGCGGGCGATGTCGGATTTCGAGTACGAATTCGAAATGGCCCTGATGAATCGACACCTTGAGCCCGAAGTCGAGATTATTTTCCTCGCCGCGAGCCAAGATTACCTCTACGTCAGTTCATCGCGCCTGAAGGAGCTGATTCGCTTCGGAGCCTCGGTGGCTGATTTCGTCCCGCCGGCGGTGGAGGAGCGCCTCAAGCAAAAGCTTGCGGGTGACCTCTAAGGCTGGCGTCGGCTCAAAATCGAGGCGGCCAGGGGGAACGGTTGAGTCGAGTCGAGGATCAAGGCCGATCTGCAACGGCCGGCCGTGAGATTCGCTTCGGCACAAGCGGTTGGCGGGGACGCCTCGGCGACGAAGTGACGTTTGCTCGCGCTCGGAGATTGGCTCGTGGGCTGGGGATTCATTGGCGGGGTCGCGGAGAGCTCCGGCGAGTCTTGATTGGGTTCGATACCCGCTTGGCGAGCGAAGCGCTGGCCTGCTGCGTTTCGGACGTCCTGAGCGAATCGGGTTTTGAGCCGATTTTGAGTCGTGAAGCCCTTCCGACACCGGCCTTGACCCACGCCGTCCGACGCCGCCGGGTGGCCGGAGGGGTCATGCTGACAGCCAGCCACAATCCTCCGCTGGACCACGGCGTCAAGGTTTTTGGGCCGTCGGGCGGGGCCTTGGCCGAGGAGGAAGTCCGCCAGATTGAAGCCACTCTCAAGCGCTGTGACGATCGGGAATCCCCGAAAGCAGCGCGGGTGCGCCGGATCGATCTGATCGAGCCGTATGTTCGTCAGATGCGGCCTTTGCTGGAAAAGCAGGGCTTTGAAACGGGACACGTGCGCGTGATTTACGACGCCATGCACGGGGCAGGCGCCAATCTGTTGCCACGGCTGCTTGATTCATTTGGCGTCGAAGTAGATCTATTGAATGCGGATCTCGATCCAGGCTTCGGAGGCCGCGCCCCGGACCCGGTTCCGGCTCACCTCAGCGACCTGATTGGCCGCGTGGAGAAAGGAAAAACGGCCTACGATTTAGGGCTCGCTACGGATGGCGATAGCGACCGTCTTACGGTGGTTCTGCGGAGCGGGCGTGTCCTCAGCGAGACAGAGATGGCCGCTCTACTCGTCGATTACTTGGCGGAAACAGGACGTTTGCGCGGGGGCATCGCAGTGACGCAAGCGACTGGATGTCTGATCGGTCATGTGGCGAGGGGACGCGGGCTTGAACTGATTCAGACTCCGATTGGTTTTAAATTCCTGGCACCGCTCATGGATTCCAAGCGCGCTGCGGCGGCGGCGGACGAGAGCGGGGGGTTTGCGTGGTCGCGCATGGGCATTGACAAAGATGGGCTACTGGCGGCGGCGCTGTTTTGTGAGATCGCGTCGGTCACGCCACAGGGTGTAGAACACCGACTGCAGGCTTTGGAGGCCGCATATGGTCCCAGTCATTGTGGCCGCGGGTCCGTCCCGCAGACCGGCGCGGCCGAATCGGCCTTTCGCCGTCTGCACAGTGCGCCGCCAGACCGATTCGACGGGTTGAAGGTGGTCGAGGTGGACGGCCAAGACGGCCTGCGACTGACGCTCGAAGATGGTTTCGTGATGTGGCGAGGCTCCGGGACGGAGCCCGTCTTTAGGGTCTACGCAGAAGCCACGACGAAACAGCGCCTTGGGCGACGTCTTCGCCTCGCCGAACGGCTTCTGGGGGATCATCCAACTTCGCGGTGAAGGCAGAGTTGGAGGCAAATCAAGGGTTTGGCCGCTCTCCGGGCCTCCTGTACCCTCTCGACAGGGCCTGCCGGGTGAGCGTCACGCCGAGTCCTGAATGGGGTCGGGGCCTCCCTGGTGAGTTGAAAGGTGATCTTCCGCATGGGTGCCTACCCGGACGCACGCGACCGGAGAGCATCGGGATGGATGGACGGAAACAGCCCGAATGGGCACTGCTGGATTCAAGTCCGGCGTGATCGACGCTCCCAGGGCCTTCGGTCCGGTTGGGCGACAGGAGGAAGGCGATTGATTGAGCCCGCTCGCATTCTGGTGGCAGTCGGCGGTGGCATCGCGGCCTATAAGGTGCCCGAACTGGTCCGAGCCCTTGTGGGCCAAGGGCATACGGTTCGTTGCGTGCTCACTGACGCGGCCACTCAGTTCGTATCGCCCCTCGTGCTTCAGACGCTGACCGGAGAAGCTGTGCGCAGAGGGCTACTGGATGTCTCGGAAGAGGGCGAGATCGACCACATTCGCCTCGCGGATCAGAGTGATTTGGTGATTGTCGCGCCGGCAACCGCGGACTTGATGGCGAGAATGGCCCACGGATTGGCGAATGATCTGGTCTCGGCGGTCTTGTTGGCCACCCGGGCGCCGATCCTGATGGCTCCGGCGATGAACGTCAATATGTGGAATCACCCGGCGACTCAGCGGAACCTCGAATTACTTCGCGAGCGAGGCGTTTTGCAAGTGGGCCCCGAGTCCGGAGAACTGGCCTGCGGCTGGGAAGGGCTCGGCCGGATGGCTGCGCCGCCGTCCATCGTGTCGGCGGCTGATCGGGCGCTGTCTTCGGGGTCCTTGTCCGGTCAATGCGTGTTGGTCACAGCGGGAGGAACGACCGAACCGATCGATCCCGTCCGCGGGATCACGAATCGCTCCTCCGGGAAAATGGGCTTTGCCTTGGCGGCGGAAGCGGCGCGGCGTGGTGCCGAAGTTGTTCTGGTCGCGGGTTCGACCTCGTTGCCGACTCCCGAAGCTGTTCGCCGAGTCGATGTGGGCACGGCGCTTGAGATGCGTGCCGCCGTCCTTCAGGAGTTGGAGGGCGCCACCGTGATCATCAAGGCGGCGGCGGTTGCGGATTTTCGTCCTCGTGAAGCGGCGGATCGAAAGCTTAAAAAGGAAACCCTGGTTGAGAGCGACGTGATGAGCCTAGAGCTGGTGCGGAATCCGGACATCTTGGAAGAAATCTGCCAGATCAAGGGCGAGCGAATCGTCGTCGGGTTTGCCGCAGAAAGTCACGATGTGATCCCGGCAGCGCGCCGCAAAATCGAAAGGAAGGGCTGCGACCTTCTTGTGGCCAATGACGTTTCGAGGTCAGATGCGGGTTTTTCGACCGATTTGAACGCAGTCCATCTGATTACGCCGGACGGTGCGGTGGAGGACGTTTCCTTGCGCCACAAAGCAGAGGTTGCTTCGCAAATTTTGGACCGGATCGAAAAAATTCGAGGGGAGAGAGAGGCGTGAAGATGGCCCGAGCTCTTCGCTTAGTTCGCTTTGCCGCAATGGCTTCGGCTGTGATGGCGCTCAGTGGGGCCGTGTTCGCCTCCTCTGCAGTCGTTGCTGGGCCGACAATCAATCAGATCACGATTGATGGATCGATCAATCCGGCCTCCGCGGATTTCATTTTGGCGGCCATCGAGCAAACCGAGTCGGATGGGGCGGCAGCCCTGTTGATCGAGTTGGACACGCCGGGCGGCTTAGTGGCTTCGACCCAAGACATTATTCAGGGCATGCTGAACGCACAGATCCCGACGATCGTTTACGTGACACCGCGTGGGGCGTGGGCGGCTTCGGCGGGTACGATGATTACGATTGCGGCCAACGTTGCGGCCATGACGCCCGGCAGTTCAATTGGTGCGGCCCACCCGGTTTCGATCGGGGGGGGAGGGGGCGGCGGCGAAGGCGAGTCAGGAGGGAAGGACCCTTCGATGGAGAAAGCCGCGAATCTGATCGCTTCGTACGTTGAGAGTATTGCCAAGCATCGAAATCGAAATGTCGAGTGGGCCGCAGAGGCAGTTCGGAATTCAGTGGCAGTGGATGCGGAGGAAGCCCTCGAGCTGAACGTCATCGATTTGATTGCGAATAATCGCGCCGAGCTTCTCGCGGCCATTGATGGTTTTGAGGTCGAAGTGGATGGTCGCCCCGAGACCCTCGAACTTGCGGGCGCTACAGTCGTGGCGCTTGAAATGACTTGGCTTCAATTGGTCTTTAACTTTCTCGCGGATCCGAATGTGGCCGTGATCCTGATGCTGGCCGGCCTTCTGGGTCTGTATATTGAATTCAATAATCCAGGATTGATCTTGCCGGGCGCCGCGGGGGCGGTGTGCCTCGTTCTGACAGGCTTCGCGCTTCAGATTCTGCCTTTTGACTGGGTTGGCTTCGTGCTGATCCTGAGTGGATTGGGCCTTCTGATTGCGGAGATCTTTGTCTCGTCGTTCGGCCTTCTTTTTGCGTCGGGGATCGTGTGTTTCTTACTGGGTGGCAGCTTGATGTTTGAAAAGCCAGATGTCAGCGATCTGACTGTTGACTTCTGGTCCGTTTTGCTCCCCGCCGTTGTTGGCTTGAGCGTGTTCGCGGGCGCTGTTGTTTTGACTGTGGGGCGGACCATTTGGGGACGCCAGACGGCGGGCGTCGACGAGATGATCGGGATGGTGGGCGAGGCGACGACTGCCCTCGACCTGGATGGAAAAGTGTTTATTCGGGGCGAGTTCTGGAACGCCGAGGCCGATCAAACGATCGGCTCGGGGGAACGGGTCGAGGTCACTGGGGTCAATGGCCTCGTGATTCACGTGCGGAAAGCCGGGTCTCCGCGCTAAACCTTTAATCCGCCCCATCGGGGCAAGCGAAGGGTCGCCTGCATACGGCGGCCTGAGAGGGAACGAAAGGTCGGAAATATGGGCATCGCCATTTTGGTCGGCATCCTTTTTGCCTTTGCGATCGCGGGTGTTCGAATCATCCCCGAGTACGAGCGGGGGGTGATTTTTCGGCTCGGTCGGTTCGTGGGGATTCGGACGGCAGGCCTCCGCTGGATCATTCCGGGAGTAGACCGAATGGTGAGGATCGGATTGCGAGAGATCGTGATGGATGTCCCCTCTCAAGAAGTGATCACCCGGGACAACGTCTCGGTCAAGGTCAATGCGGTGCTTTACTTCCGTGTTCTTCATCCCGAAAAATCTGTGATCCAAGTCGAAAACTATCTGTACGGAACTTCTCAACTCGCTCAGACAACGCTCCGGAGTGTTTGCGGCCAGGCGGAACTCGACGAACTGCTCGCTGAGCGAGACCGGATCAACCAGAAGTTGCAGGAAATCATCGACCTTCAGACCGAGCCGTGGGGCGTGAAGGTGAGAGCGGTCGAGGTGAAACAGATTGATCTGCCACAGGAAATGCAGCGGGTCATGGCCAAGCAGGCCGAAGCGGAGCGGGAGAAACGTGCGAAGGTGACGCTCGCCGAGGGTGAAAGCCTGGCGGCCCAGCGTTTGGCCGACGCAGCGCGGACCTTGTCGACGGAGGAAGCCGGCTTGCAATTGCGGTATCTGCAAACTTTGAACGAAATTGCAGGCACCAACAGTTCAACCACGGTTTTCCCCTTTCCGATCGATTTGATGAGGCCCTTTCTTGGCAAGGCCAGCGGAGGAGACCCAGAACAGCCTGTTATCTCCTCCGGGGCCGAAGCCCAAAGCAAGCCAAAAGAGGAGGGGCGCTAATTGGCGCATCCTGACGACCCCGGCACCCCGACGGATCAAAAGATTCGTCGTCGCGTGTTTCGGACTTTATTGAATAGTCTCGTTCTGCTGGTTGCACTGGCCGTGCTGGGAGGCTGGCTCTCGACGGGCTTTTATCGGTTGGATCTGGGCGAAGCCGCGATCATCCTTCGGCTGGGGGAGCATAACCGGACCGTGCGTCGGGAAGGCTTGAACTGGCACTGGCCGGAGCCGATCGAATACGACCGCCGGGTCAATATGAGCGGGGTCCGCACAGTGATCTTTGGGGGGCGGTCCGGGGCTGCGGAGCAGCGAAGTGAGTCGGGGGAGGCTGCTGAAGATGGGCTGTTTATTCAAACCGCGGATAAGAATATTGTCAGCATTCGATTCGATCTTCAGTACACCGTCGAAAATGCCTATGCGTTCGTTTACTCGATGCAGGAGCCTCAAGACATTCTGAAAGAGACGACCCAAGCCTCCGTGCGTCAGATCGTCGGAGGTATGACGGTGGACGAAGTGCTGACGAAACAAAAGACCCTGGTCGAGGTGGAGTCTCGGGCGGCCCTCATCAAGACTCTGAATCTTTATGCGAAAGACGCCGGGGGCGACCCGGCGTTTGCCATCGACAAGATCAATCTGCAGGATGTCCAGCCTCCTTTGGCAGTCCGAGCTGCTTTTCAGGAAGTCTCGTCTGCCGGCCAGGACGAGGAGCGCAGCATTTCCGCTGCGAAAGGCGACGCGCAGGAGATTCTTGAGAGGGCTCGCGCGGAAGCGGTTGAGCTGAGCGAGGGCTCAGAGGCCTATAAAGAAACTGTGATCTTGGAGGCCCAGGGCGAGTCTTCTCGGTTTGAGTCGATCCTCGCGGAATACGTGAATGCCCCGCGCGTCACACAGACGCGCCTTTATCTTGAGACCATGCAGGAGATTCTACCGGGTGTGCAGAAGGTGATCGTTGAGCCGGGCACAGTGGGCGTGATGCCGATGCTGAATTGGCCCGGCACTGCCCCGGTTGCGGCCTCGGCGCCCGGATCGAGCACAGATTCCGCTCCGATGGCTTCGCCGGCGCAGCAGACTAAGTCAACGGACTCGTCTGGGGGGGGCGTTCGATGAAACTCCTCTTCGGACTGCTCGTTTCGATGGCGTGTGCAGCCGGCGTTCTCTGGGCGGGTCACTTCGGGTATGGGCCGGTTGTGATTGTCAATCAGTGGGAATACAAGATCCCGTTGCTCTTGGGGGCGCCCTGGCGCGAGCCCATTACCGAGCCTGGGATTGTTTTTCGCTGGCCCCTGATCGAAACCATGGTCACCATCGATAAGAGATTGAAATATCTCGATGCTCGCCCCGCCGAGGTTCCGATTGAAAGCGAGGTGATGATCGTCGATTACTTCGCGGTTTGGCGTGTGTCGGATCCGCTGCAGTTTCGACGCTCTTTCCCGGGGCTCGAACGAGACGCTTCGACTGTGATCCAACGCCGATTGCAAAGTGAGGTGGGCGCGAAAATCAGCAAAATGCCCCTCGAACAATTGCTGGGCCGGTCGCAGGTCTTGACCGCTTTGAGTGAAGAAGTCAATCAGTCGATGTCGTCCAAGGGCGTCGAGATTCTGGACGTGCGGATCAATCGGACCGAGTTGCCTGAGCGTGCGGAGCAGTCGGCTTATGAGCAGATGCGTGAACAAAGACACGCAAAGTCCCGTGAACTGCGAGCACGGGGTGAGCGGGAAGCGCGTGAAATTCGCGCGAAAGCAGATCGGGAGGCACGCACCCTTCTGGCTCAGGCGCGTTCTCAGGCAGAAGTCGTTCGAGGCGAGGGTGACGGCAAAGCATCGGCGATCTACGCACAGGCCTATCAGAAAGCTCCAGAGTTTTACGCATTTCTCCGCTCCCTCGAGGCATACCGGAAGACGTTGCCGAGCCATAGCACCTTGGTCGCGCCCCCGGATCACACATTCTTTCGCTACCTCGACCCGGATCGGGAAATGCTGGTTGAATCCGAAATGGGTTCAAGCTCGGAAGAGACCGCGGAGTCGAAATAGCCTATCGGGATGCGCGAGGAGGCCGTTGCGCGCCCCGTAGGCTAATTGCAGCCGCGGCCATAAAGAGGAGAGGGACCGTCCAGACCGCCTGAGTGGGCGTGAGCAGATTCCGCGTCGCCAGAAGTTCGGCGAGGCTTTGGGCGAAGAAGAAGGCCGCGATCACCGCGATGGCGGTGATGGCCGCGGGGGCGAGGGATCTTCCCGGTTGAACCCTCAATGCAATGGGCATCGCGAGCAGCGTCATGACAAGGACGAGCCAGGGGTCGGCCAGTCTTTCATGCACTACCTGTTCGAGCGCTCGTATCCGGTGCCGGGTTCCGGAGTATTCGCTGTCGCGGTGGTTTGAAATGTGTTCGACTAAGTCCGGAAGAGGGAGGGCTTCTTCGTCGATTTCCTCGAACACGAGTCCCGGATCGTTCGTCAAAGCGAGGAAAAGCTCCGGTTCTCTGCGAATGATCGGGACTCGGCCTTTCTCGTTTGGGAAATATTGAGAGATCACGACATCGACAAGCCGCCAGGAACCATCGGGCTGAAGTTCAGCGAGCGGCGCGACATAGGCGACTTCGAGACGGCCTTTCGGTGTTCGAGTATAGGCCCGAATGTTGACGAGCTGACCCATCTCAGGCTGAGCCTTGCCGACCTCGAAAACCATTCGGCCATGTTGGTGGAGCCCACCGATGGGGGCCAATTGCTCGCTGATCGGTCTTCGCGTAGCCTGCTGGGAGTCGAAAACGAGGGGGACCAGGCTTTCTCGAATGGTGGCTGTGACGACCGCCAAGCAGAGGGCAGAAACGATGATCGGAGCGAGCACCCTCCAGGGGGCGATTCCCGCTGCCTGAATGGCGCCCCACTCAAGCCAGCGGGCCGCCAATCCCAGGCTGAAGAGCGTGGCGAGATAGGCTGACAAAGGAGCCAGGTCACCCAAGTAGTACGACGGGAGGCGGATGAGAGTCCAGCGGATGAGTTCCTGGAAGCCCTGAACGGATTCAAAGCCGAGCGCCATTTCGATGATGGCCAAGGCCAGCGAGCAGAAAAATAGAATCGCGACGAAAAAGCTCAGATACCGTTTGACGAAGTAGCGCGACAGCGTACGCACGGAGTTGGAGTCTAGCATTGGAGTTGATACACGGGACCGCCGAGCTGAGGCGAAAGCTCAATCGCCCAATTTTGACGATCGGGAATTTTGACGGGCTTCACCTAGGGCATCAGACGATTCTTGATACGGTGACTGGGCGAGCCCGAGCCCTGGGTGGCGAGTCGGTTCTCTACACCTTTGACCCCCATCCGCGTAAGGTTTTGCAGCCGAATCGAGGCCCTGAGCTGCTTGTCGATCTCGACCAGAAAGTGGAATTGCTGGCGGCCGCGGGCTTAGATGTGCTGATCGTGGAACCCTTTGATCTGGCCTTTGCGAAGACCCCACCGCAAGTCTTTATCCATGAATACATCCACTCGCGGATCGCCCCTCGCGAAGTCTACGTGGGCTACGACTTTCACTTCGGGCGAGATCGTGAAGGGTCTATGCGGCTTTTGACAGAGATGGGGCCCCAACTGGGCTTTTCCGTGACGATCATTCCCGAAGTCACGATTCACGGCAAAGACGTGAATTCGACCCGGATTCGAGAGCTCCTGCGGGCAGGGGACGTCGACGAGGCGCGTCAGTTGTTGGGGCGGCCCTTTTCGATCCGAGGCCCTGTCGTGCAGGGCGACCAGAGAGGGCGGCAGCTGGGATTTCCGACAGCGAATCTGGCTTCGGAAAATGAGATCCGGCCCGCGGCCGGGGTGTACGCCTGTTGTTTGCGAATGCTCGACGAGGGCGACCCCGATGAAGGCACTGTTCTCCCTGCTGTCGCGAACCTCGGAAGCCGTCCCACATTCAATGAGAGCGCAGTGTCCAGCGTCGAGGCCCATGCGATTGATTTTCAGGGGGACCTCTATGGTCGTCATGTCGAGCTTTCCTTCATCGACCGCATTCGGAAGGAACGTAAATTTCCGGGCCCGGACGCGTTGAGAGAACAGATTGGGCGCGATGTGGGGGAGGCCGACAACCGGCTGCGGGCGTACTTTCAAGCAGGCAACGCGGTTTTGAAGGGCTAGGGGAGGCAATGGACGACGAATCGAGTGAGTCCAATGGGGCGCAGCCGCCCGCTCGATTTCCATGGATCCGACGTCTCTTCGATTGGCGGGTGTGGCTTGGTCTGACGATCACGGTCGTCTCCATCGGATGGGCCATTCGAGGGATTCCGATCCGCGATGTCGTGAAGGCCATGGAGGGGGCTAATTTTTGGGCCCTGCTTCTCTATTCAGCACCTTTTTATACGGCCAGCGTCTATGTGCGTTCGCTTCGGTGGCGACACCTCACCAACCCCATCTCCCCGATCGCGCGCCCTTTGCTCTTCCGGGCTGAGTCGCTGGGCTTTATGGTGAACAACCTTTTGCCGCTGCGCGTTGGGGAAGTGGTGCGTTCTTGGACACTGGCTCAGGATTCGGGAACCTCTCCATCCGCCATTTTTGGCACCGTGGTTCTGGAGCGCGTTTTGGATGTCGTCTCCGTTCTGGCCCTTGCGGGCGGCGCTTTGGCGTATGTGGGCCGATCTTCAGACGTCGGGGGGTTATTGGCTGAAGGGTCATTCCTGTTGCTTCCTGTCGGTGCCGCTCCGCTTGTTGTCTTGATCCTGATGCGTGCCGCGCCGGAGGGCGTCATTCGAATCAGTCACCGACTGATGGTTCTGCTTCCGCTTGCCATTCGAGAGAAAACGGAGGCACTTCTCCGTAGCTTCATTCAGGGTCTAGGGGCCCTGAGCGGGGGAAGGCATCTTTTTTGGATCGTGTTTCATTCGTTGGTGATCTGGCTTCTTCTCTCCGCCGCGCCGATTTGGATCGGATTTTGGGCGTTCGATGTGGAAATCGGATCGCCCGTTGAAACCCTGGTTGCCTCATGGATTGTCTTGGGTGCCGTTGGCGTCGCGGTGGCACTCCCCTCGGCGCCCGGATTCATCGGGCCCTACCAGCTCGCGTTTAAAGCTGTTCTCGTCCGATTCGGGGTGGAGCCGGCCACCGCGCTCGCGATGGGCGTGCTGGTCTGGTTTGCCTTCTGGCTGACCCTGACCCTGCAGGGACTTTTCTTCCTGCGCCGGTCGAATCGAAGCCTGGCGGAGCTCGCCCGCCATACCGAATAGCGGGTTCCCGCGGGAAAAAGGCCCGATCGGGTCTTAAATGAGCGCTGAGAGGCCCCCGCCCGGTTCGCGGGTAAAGCTTTCCGGCGACCTCGCCGATAACTCACCGAGATTGCGTTTCTTTTGCAGCGCGTGAGTGGTCGCGGCGCATGGGGCTCTAAGCGAGAAGCTCCCGTCTGCGTCCGCACGTTGAGGGGGCGGGGCGGTTGAACGAGCGGATCGGAGAATTGCTGGTCAAGGAGAACCTCCTTTCCGCAGATCAGTTGGATCAAGCCCGGGAGCAGGCCAGCACGAAGGGCCAGCGTCTGGGAGCCCAGATCACGCAACTCGGCTTTCTGGATGAGCACGAGCTCACCGAGTTCGTTGCCAAGCAATATGGCGTGCCGTCCATCCAGCTCGGCGAATTCGAGATTGACCCGGAAGTCGTTCAGCTGATTCCGGAAGATGTTGCCCGCAAGCACAACGTCGTGCCTGTGAATCGGGCCGGTTCCACCCTGATTCTCGCGACGGCCGACCCTTCCAATATCTTCGCCTTAGACGACATTAAATTTCTGACCGGCTACAACATCCAGCCCGTAGTGGCCTCAGAAGAGGCGATTCGAAATTCGATTGAGACTTACTACGAGCAGGAAGACTTGCTCGAAGAGGTCATGGCCGGGTTCGATGATCACGGAATTGACTTCGTGACGGACGAAGACGATTTCGACGCAGCCGCCGCGAATCAAGAGGCGTCTGATGCCCCGGTTGTCAAGCTGGTCAACCTGATTCTGACTGATGCGATCAGCAAGAAGGCGTCGGACATCCATATTGAGCCCTACGAGAAGAGCTTTCGAGTTCGCTATCGCATTGATGGTGTTCTGTACGAGGTCATGAAGCCTCCGCTCAAGCTCAAGAACGCGATTATTTCTCGCCTCAAGATCATGTCGGAGCTTGATATTGCCGAGCGTCGCCTTC
>NHEP01000097.1 GCA_002171515.1 bacterium TMED88
AAAACTAACTAATAATCCTGAACTTTTGCAGAAAGGTAAATATATCAGTGATTCATTCCTAGGACTTATTAAGCAAAAAATTAAACGAGGACAACCTATTGTGATACCACCTGTAGTATATGAAATTTCAAGGGTTACTCATATTAAACCTTATGAAGTAATTAATCAACAACTACAGCGTTCTGGCAGTGAATTACGTGCTCAGCCGGGTGTTGTAGATATGTTGAAAGATAGAGATGAAGTACGCGAACATCAAGCACTTAAGGAAATTCTTTATAGACCATTTACTTCTAATATTAATAACGTTGCAAATGCAGCTGGTCAAAAAGTAGGACGTATACGTATAGGTACAGAAGGCTATGCGGATGTTGTTTCTTTAGCGCGGCAAACCGGGTTTAAAGCTCCCAATGTTGCAGCTGCTATATGGGCTCACGAAACTGGTTACGGTAAATTTATGTCTGGGCGAAATAATCTATTTAATATCAAAAGTACTGATGGTACTGGCCCTACGACTATGACTAAAGAGTACGATCAGAATAACAGAGCGTACACTACTTCAGCTCAGTGGAGAACTTACGAAGCTCCAAGCCAGTCTGTAGATGATTTTATGAAATTTATTTCTAAATATCCTGGTGTTGCAGAAGCTCAAACTCCTAGAGAATTAGTTACTGCATTACATTCAGGCAATTATGCTACAGACCCTGAATATGTGCGCAGAGTTGTTGGTGTCATGTCTAGCTACGGAGTCAACCCTGACGCACCCTTTATGCAATATTCAGGACCACCTACTCGTGATCCTAATCATTCATCTAGTACGTTACAACACGTCTATAACGTAGGAAATATCGGTTGGGGTTCCACTGGTCCCCATTTAGATACTAAACAGGTAGATAATGAAAACACCCCTGAAAATGAAGAAGGTCAATTCTTCCATTACAAAGATCCTGAAATTATGGAATACATCTTTGCTGATGATCCTGAGTTAGGGCTGATTCCTATTGGTGATGCTCCTATGACAGGTAGTTGGGAGTCTCACACTAAACGAGGTTCTAATGGATATGACTATGGGTTTGAGGGGGGAGTAAAAATTCTAATTAAACCACCAGCTCGTGTTGTTTACAGTCAGACAACATCACATGGTGACACGATGATGATCGTTGAACTTCCAAGTGGACGCAGATTTAAATTTCATCACGGGACGGCAGCTTAATGGAAGAAAATAATAATAAAGAACTTACTCCTGAACAACAACGGATTCTACAAGAAGAGAATGAAAATGATGCTCTGAGTAAGATGCCTCCTCCTGTAGAAGTACCTAATCCATTATTTGATCCAGAGGCAGCTCAAGCCGAAACTGATCAGAACTTTGCAGAAGCACAGGCTCTTAAAGATAATGCTCCTGATGAATCTACAATACAATCTAATATTATTGAATCAGTAGGTGCACCTGTTATGGGTGTATTAGATCTAGGTCTTGATGTAGTAGGTATGATTCCAGGCGGTGAGTCAATCGACAATGCTTGGGATGAAGCTACAAAATATAAGAACCCAGGCATCCAGAAAGTAAGAGATATCTTCGGAATTGTCCTACCTACTATGTTTGGTGCTGGTGCCGCTGTAAGGGGCATTCAAGGTATTAGTAAGCTTCCAACACTTATGAAAGGTTTGGCTGCTATCGGAGCTACTGGTGCTATTGATGGTGCTGTTACGTATGTCAGTGATACTACTGAAGAAGGCGACAACCTGATGAGGATGCTTGATGATACAGCACCCTGGTTAAACATCCCTGATAACTGGCAAACGCTTGATTCTGACAGCCCTGAACTACGTAAACACAAAAATACGTATGAAGCTGTTGGTTTAAGCGTTGTTGGTGACGTCCTTGGTTATGGTATTAACTTAGCCAAAATTCTTAAAGGAGGACGTGTTCCTGACTTTATGAGCTGGTTTAAACCACTTGATGAAAAAGCTGCTAACTATAAAGCTGCTAAAGAACTAGAAGCACCTACTGCCATGCCTGGTGAAGAAGGTCTTGAAGTTCATGTAAGGTCTCAAGCTTCACTTCGTGAATGGCAGCAGGATGAAGTTGCAATTAGAAGACTAGAAGCAGATCCTGCAAGTGTTGGATATGATCCATTCATTACACCAAAACTTTCTACAGAAGCTGATAGAGCTACCCTTAGTGTTCCACCAGCAGCAGCAGTTAAAAATGTTTTAGATACTGCACTTGTTGATTCTGGAATTTCTAAAGGCACTCCACCTAGTCCTATAACTGAACCAAGTCTCGATAAATTGGCTGACGGTAGTGTTGATGCACGTGAACTTTTGGTTGATATAGCTGATGATGTTCAAAATTCTGGAAAATATGTAGTTGCAACTGGACCGATGCGTGGGTTAACTGATGTTGATTTAGATGCTTTTTATGATAAGAAATATGGAGAAGCCTTTGAGGTAGATGATCCTGAACTTCTTAGAACAGCAATGCTTGAAAACGCTAGTGTTCTAGGTGATTTCGGGATTAAATATGCAAATGAAACTGCTACTCAAGCAATGGCAGCAGCAGCTAGAGATTTAGTCAAAGTATATCTTGGTAATGATATTCGGCGCACTTCTGGCAGATTACTAAAAACAACTGCTAGTGAAATCTCTGATATTGCTGATGGATCCATTCGATTCAAAGAGGTTGCAAATCAAAACCGTCTTAGAAAAATGATTGGTGATCGTATAGAGATTATTACTCAAGAGTATGGTCTCAGTAAATACATTGCTGGTTGGTCTCTTAATAGTAAAAAACTGTTTAGTAGCCAAGCTTTCAAAGATGATCCTGATGAAGTGATTCAATATATCAGGAAAAATTTTGATGAGAAACGTGCTGAGATGGTTCAAAAGTCTAAGACTCTGAGAAAAGAGATGGATAGGCTTTATGAAGTTAATCCTAATGCTATTGAGCCTTTGTTTACAGCTTTCTCTATGAGCAAAGGAGATATTACTTCTCAAAAAGCCATGATTGAATGGGCTAGTAATCAAATCAAACTAAAAGGTTATCTAGTCAGTCCAGACGGTAATGGCATGAATATGCTTGCACAGGGTCTATGGGCAGTTCGTTATAACAACGTTCTATCTGGTATCTCTGCACTTAGAGCTATTGCTGGTAACACTACTAGTCTTATGGTCAAGCCTATTACGGCAATGCTAGGTCATGGTATTGAAGGTATTGTTGGCGGTAACTTTAAAGACTTTAAACGTGCTTGGTATGGCTACGGCTCTTTTATAGAAACTAATGCACGTGCTTTAGGTCATGCTTGGGAAGGTTGGAAAAAAGCCAATGCTGATCCACAGGCATTCATGGATATGGCACGTAAAGATAGAGTAGTTATTAGGGATGAACAGCAATGGGAGTTACTCCAAAATGTTGCTGATACTGAATGGTCAAAGGGCGGAACTATTGGTGATGCTGGTAAGCTAATGCTCCATGGTTGGGCTAAAGCTAACAAACATATGTCTGAAATGGCATTTATGCGTTACGGCACTAATGCAATGATTGCTTCCGACCAATACGTCACTTCTACGCTTGCTACCCAGGCAGCACGTATGAGAGCCTACGATGAAGTATTTGAAGCTACTGGTAAAGTACCTACAAAACGTGCGCTAATTGCAGCAGAACGTAAGCACTACGATTCAATGTTTGATAAGAACGGTCTTATCACTGATGATGCAGTTAAACATAGTAGTTCTGAACTTGCACTTAATTTAGATACTGATGTATCTAATACAATCAATAACATTACTTCTCAATTTCCAGGCTTGAAAGCATTGTTTATGTTTCCACGTACTGGTATTAATGCTATGAGACTAGGTTTGTCTTATACACCACTTGCAAGGCTTGGGCCTAGTAGTAAGTACTCTAAAATTCTTACAGCTGGTAATGATCAAGACAAGATCTTTGAAGCTCTTTTGGAGCATGGTGTTAAGCAAACAGACCCTAATGCGATGAACATCTATCGCAGTTTAAAGGCTGAATATAAAGGTCGGATTGCTTTTGGCACAATGCTTACTACGGGGCTTTTAGGTTATGCAGTAGGCGGTAATATTCGTGGCAATGGTCCTGTTAATGCAGCAGAACGTCGTGCTATGAGAGATAACTATGGATGGACCCCAAAAACTATTAATATTGGTGGTAAATGGTTTTCTTATTCAGGCTTAGAGCCTTTTGATACTTTATTAACTTTGATTGGTGATCTTGGTTATTACGCTACTGATATCGGTTCTGAACTTACTGAAGATTTGCACCACAAAATTTCTTGGACAATTGCAGCTGGATTCACTAACAAGACATTTATGGCTGGTTTAGAACCACTCGTTAAATTTGTTAGTGGTGATACTACTGCTATGTCACGTCTTATGGCTAATGAAGCACGTGCATATATTCCTTTGTCAGGAGCTGCTGGTGTATTGGCTAAAGCTATTTCTTCTAGTCAGAAGGATATCCATGCTGATTTTTGGGGTTATGTCAAAAATAATCTTCCTGGTTTCAATACAACGCTTCCAGAACGTATTGATGTATGGACAGGTAAGCCTATTAATGATATTGATAATCCCGTACTGCGTTTCTTCAATGCATTTAATCCTATACAAATCAGTGATGGGATTGAACCTTGGAGAAAATGGCTACTTGAAACAGGTTGGGATGGCATGAAGCTCCTTCGCAAAACTACTGACGGTAAGTATGAATATACACCTGAAGAAAGGACTGAACTTTATACGTATATGGGTAGGATGGATCTTTATAAGAAGATTGAAAAGCTTATGAAGTCTCCCCGCATTAATCATCAGCTAGATGTTATGCGAAGGTTACGTGCTTCAAATCAAGACTATGATTTTGCTACAATAAAAACAGAAGGACTACCTGTTTACGATTACTTAGACAATATTATAAGAGAAGCACAGGTTGTTGCTGAACAACAAATGAATATGAAGAATCCTACTATTGCGGACAAGATTAAGGCCAATACTCAAATCACGAATTTAGTGAAACGAGGCAGAGTTTCTGAGGCTAAAAAGATCGCTGATGGATTTAATATAGACTTTAAGGATAGAGACCAGTAAACTTACAATTAGCTAATGGCAATCACAGAAAACACATTCACTGGTGATGGTTCAACAACGAACTATTCATTTACATTTCCATATTTAAACACTACAGATATTAAGGTAAGCCTTAATGGTGTAGATACAACTGCATATTCACTGCCACTGCCAAACGTCACAACAATTAGCTTTAATACTGCTCCTCCATATGGGGTAGCAATTCGTATTTATAGAGACACTAATGTTGATTCGTTACAAGCTACGTTTTATCCTGGATCAGCGATTAAGGCAGATGACTTAAACGGTAACTTTAACCAGAATAATTATTCAGCACAAGAGTCTAAGGCGCAAGCTTCACAAGCACCTACAGCATTAACTAACTCGATTACTGCTGTTAATACTGCTAACCAAGCTGTTGCTGATGCTACAACTGCATTGACAGCTGTAAACAATGTAGTATCTACTCAAGTTGTTACGAACGTAGCGGGATTAAACGCAATAAGCACAAGCGGGTTATCTAATGGACATATGGTAGATGTCTCTGATTCAACAGGCATAGAAAGTGTCCTTACAGATGAACCAGCAGGATTTGTTGGTGCATCTGATTTACGAGTAAGGGTTAGTTGGAACGGAACGACGTGGACATATCAACGTTATGAAGCGACTGATCCAGATTCTAGATATATTCTAGATGGTACAGGAACAGTTAGAAATAATCACATAGCAAATAACGCAGTAAGGACAGCAGATATTAAAGATGATGCAGTAACTACAGACAAGATAATTAATGATGCAGTAACTGCAGATAAATTACAAGACACAACTGTTACGGCTGGTAGCTATACCTATGCATCAGTAACTGTTGATGCACAAGGTAGACTTACTGCAGCTAGTGACGGTACAACACCTTTAACTAATTCAGATATAGGCAGCACAGTACAAGCTTATGATGCCGACACTGCAAAGCTAGATGTTGCACAAACATTTACTACTAGTCAAACTTTTACTGCTGACGCAACCTTTGCAGCTAGTCAAACATTTCCAAAAGTACCAGCTAATGCTCAAACATCTGCCTATACTTTAGTTGCAGCAGATGCTGGTAAACATATTAGTACGACTGGTAATGTTACTGTACCTAGCGGCCAGTTTAGTATTGGTGATGCTATCAGTATTTATAACAAGAACTCTCAAACCCCCCCTGCCACTCCTATTGATATTACAATTACTGGCCCTAGTGTAACACTACGTCAAGCAGGAACAAGTAATACTGGAGATCGTACATTAGCTCAACATGGCCTAGCAACTATTCTTTGTGTCGCTACTGATGACTTTGTGATTACTGGTGGAGGTTTAAGTTAATGAGTATGATGCAGATGCTATTCGCTGGTGGAGGTTTAAATGCTAATGGTGGTACTGTCACTACATTTGGTAATTATCGTATCCATACATTTAATAGTTCAGGAACTTTAACAGTTACTTCTGCACCTCCTAATTCCACTGTTGAATACTTAGTAGTTGCTGGTGGTGGTGGAGCTCAACCTTATACTGGTGGAGGCGGTGCTGGTGGTATGCGCACTGGTTCTTTATCTATAACATCAGGTACTTATCCAATTACTGTAGGTGCTGGTGGGACCACTGGTGATGGTGGTGACTCTATATTTAGTACTATCACTTCTATCGGTGGCGGTAGAGCAGGTAGGAACGGCGGATCTGGTGGTGGTGCCGAGTTGACTGGTAGTCCTGGTAACGGGACAGCAGGTCAAGGCAATAATGGCGGTAATGATAATGGAACCAGTGGTGGCGGTGGAGGCGGTGGAGGCGCAGGATCTGCTGGCCAAAACGGTACATCTACTAAAGGTGGTAATGGCGGTGCTGGATTGCAGTCAGCTATATCAGGAACCAATACTTGGTATGCAGGCGGTGGCGGTGGCGGTAGCAACACTAATTTAACCCAAGGATTAGGTGGATCTAGTGTTAGCGGTTCAACTGGTACTAACGGAGCCGCAAATACAGGCGGTGGAGCTGGTGCAGGCGCTAGTGGTTGTTCTGGCATCGTAATCATTAGATATCAAATCTAAACCAACTATTCAAAACAAATAACTATTTAATTAATTATGGCTAATTCAAATTACACAAGTCAAGTTGAACCTTTAGGTCAGGTTGGTGCTGCACGTCAACTTGCAGCTGGTGCTACTTCTGCTAATACTGCCCTTAGTGCTGGTGTCTTTCGTATTTCAATGCGTGCAACAGGTGCTGATATTAGATTCAGTATAGGACAAGGTACACAAACAGCTTCTGCTACAACTCATTTTATTGCTGAAGATGAACGTCTTGATTTTTCAGTAACTAATGGTTCAAATATCGCTGTGCTTCGAGCTGGATCAACTAGTGGTGTGTTGGAAGTAACGGAGTTGGTCTAATGAGACTACAAGCCACTAGAACAAGTGTTACGAGTGCTGGTGGTGCTAGTGATGCATTTTATCGTGCAGCTGGTGGTAAACCAACACTTGATCAAAGGTTTGAAAAGGATAAGAGTTTAAGAGATAAAATTAGTGGGAAAAATTTAATCACCTTCAGCCGTAGTAGTGGGACTAATAAGGGTGCAACGTATGTTGACAGTGACGGGTTGATTAAGACCAGTCCGGTTAATTTGGTTACGTATAGTGAGCAGTTTGATCAGACTGCTTGGACTAAAAGCAATGGTGTACAGGTAACGCCAAACGCAGCTGAAAGCCCGACCGATGAAAACACCGCTGATTTAATAAATTTTACTGGCGGTTCACAACGGTTGTATTCTAATTTCACACCTTCAGCTGGTACTTATACACTGAGTGTGTATCTTCGTGTTGCGTCAGGGTCTAAACAGCTTAGGATGCAGGCTTATAGTCCAGCAGACGGAGTACAGAATAAAAGTATTACAGTCACTAATACTTGGCAAAGGTTCAGTCACACAGTAGTAGTATCAAACACACAGACATCTTTTTATCCAGTTTCTCCTGTGGACATTGGAGAAGTTTATATCTGGGGAGCACAACTACAAGAAGGCACTCTAACTGACTATATCCCAACCCAAGGTACTCCATCAGGAGCACCCAGATTTGATCATGACCCCGTGACTGGTGAGTCGTTGGGATTGTTGATTGAAGAGGGACGGACTAATCTTATTCAAATCAGTGAGCCTGATAACAGGACATTCCCAAGTCCGTTTAATAGTTACTGGTCGACTCAAAACTTAGATCTAAGTGCAGAAGTTACTAAAGTCTTAGGTCCAGACGGAGTATCCAACTCGGCTTCCGAGATGCAATTAGCGACTGCAGGGGGATGGGATTTATATTATACAATTAATAATATTACTGCTGGAGAGTCTTGCACTTTTTCTGCATGGGTTAAGTTAGGAACTGCTACTAACCTTGTTTTAGTACCAAACAATAGGACAAGTTGGAATTCAATGATTAGTGATTGTCGTTCCTTTGATTCAAGTGATGGACTTAATACAACATCGTTCACTAAAGTAAGTCA
>NHEP01000098.1 GCA_002171515.1 bacterium TMED88
ATTCCTGAGGGTCTTGATTCTGGAGGCCTGCCGGCGATTCGGTCTCCAAACCCCTCGCTGGATTTTGCCCGTGCAGCGGAGCATCTCGTGCCGCGCGAAAGGTCCACAGCGGGTGTTCACCCTGGGGCGACCGTTGCGCCGTCGGCTGCACTGGCCGATGGGGTTGCTGTGGGTCCGGGTGTGACTGTGGGGGCGGCTTCTCGCATCGGTTCCGGAACCGTCCTGCATGCGGGTGTCCACATCTATCCGGATGTCCAAGTCGGCCACGATTGCGAGCTCCACGCCGGGGTGGTCGTGCGAGAGGGGACCGAGCTTGCCGACCGCGTGATTGTGCATGCGGGCGCGGTACTGGGAGGGGAAGGGTTTGGTTTCGTCAGTGACGAAAACAATGCGCGTGTCCGCACGCCCCAACTCGGAAGACTGGTCGTCGAAAGCGACGTAGAGATTGGTGCAAACACGACCATTGACCGGGGCAGCCTGGGTCTCACGCGCGTTCGCCGCGGAGCCAAGATTGATAATCTCGTGCAGATCGGTCACAACTGTGACATCGGTGAAGACGCGATCATTGTGGCTCAGTCTGGGCTTTCTGGCGGAACTCGGGTCGGCCGGGCCGTTGTCTTTATGGCTCAGGCGGGTGCGGCAGGGCATCTAAGCGTGGGCGATGGTGCTTTTGTCGGGGCGCGCGCGGGTCTCCATAAGGATGTGGCGTCTGGAGCGCGGGTGTTCGGCGCGCCGGCTCTCGAAGAAAGAGCTTGGCATCGAGCCATGGCGGCTTTGGCTCGGTTGCCGGACTTGATGCGACGATTCCGCGCGGTTGAACGTCAGCTCGGCCTTCGTCCCCCTAATCGGGAGCCGTCGGATTCCGATTCGGAAAAGGATCAATGACTGATTCTCATGATCAAGGTGATTCCCCTGCGGAGCGTTTGCGCGGGCGCCCTGCACTGAGTGTGATTCGAAGCTGGGTTGCGCAGGAGTCCGATCCGGAACGTTTGGCCGAGTGGGTTTCCGCGATTGCTTCGGATCCTCGAAAAGGCGCTCAAGCTTTGGCCGAGCAGTGGAGTCGGCGCCGGGCGAACGTGATGGCCGAGCGAGCGCGCGTGGCCGGCTTGTTCGCGTCGCAGAAGGTCATCGCAGCCCAGGGTTTTCGTTGCATTGCGGGGATAGACGAAGTGGGAGTGGGCCCCTTAGCGGGTCCAGTCGTCGCGGCGGCGGTCGTTCTGCCCGAGCGCTTCGATTTGCCGGGGCTCAATGACTCCAAGAAACTTTCGCCTGCCTCCCGTGAGCGTCTGGCTGCGCAGATCCGGGATTGCTGTCGGGCATTTTCCCTGGGCGAGGTCTCGCCGGAGGAGATCGACCGCCGGAATATCTTGCAAGCCACTCTTGAAGCCATGCGCCGAGCCGTCACCGACCTCTGTCAGGAAGTCGCGGTTGATCATCTGATGGTCGACGCAAGGCGGATCCCAGGCGTCTCCCTGCCGCAGACGCCACTGATCCACGGGGATGCGATTGATGGATCTATCGCGGCTGCCTCGATCGTCGCCAAGGTATATCGCGATTCGCTCATGCAAAATTTTGATCATCAGTATCCCGGGTACGGCTTCGCGCGCCATATGGGCTACGGGACAGCTGAGCACCTCGCGGCTTTACGTCGACTGGGTCCGACACCCATCCACCGGCGTTCCTTTGCACCGGTCGCTTCGCTGCTCGGTCGGAGTACACAGGATGGGTGAACTGCCGCGAATTCGGGTTTTCCCGGAAGATTTTCAGGTTGAGGAAATCCCGGCTTATCGACCCTCGGGCGAGGGCGGGCATCTCTTTGTGCAAATTGAGAAGAAGAATCAGACCACCGACGCAGTGGCCGCCGCTTTGGCTCGCGCGGCGGGAAAAGCGCGTCGTGATATCGGGTACGCAGGGCGAAAAGATCGGAATGCAGTGACCCGTCAATGGTTTTCCGTCGAGGGCGTGAGTCCGGAAGCCGCGATGGCCTTCGATTTGCCAGGCGCGAAAGTCCTTGAGGCTGAACGCCATCCGCACAAACTCCGGACAGGCCACCTGAGCGGCAACCGTTTCCATTTGGTGGTTCGAGATGTTCCGGATGCGCTGGCTGAACAAGCGCGGCAGCGCTTTTCACAGATTCTCGAAGGCGGAATGCCCAACCGCTATGGCGCCCAGCGGTATGGGTTCGAGAGCCGCAACGTCGAACGAGGGATTGCGATTCTATCCGGACAACGGTTTCCGCGAGATCGGCGAGCGGCTCGTTTTGAGGTTTCGTCGGTTCAATCCGCTGTTTTCGATCTCGTGCTTCGCGACCGGCCGCTCGCCCTCGACTGCCTTGAGTTAGGGGACGTGGCCCGGGTGGAAGAGTCTGGTGGCCTCTTCGTTGTGGATGATGTGGAGGCCGCATCCGAACGGGCCGGCCGTTTTGAAATTAGCCCCACGGGTCCCATTTTCGGCACTAAGGTCATTGAGCCTGAGGGAGAGCCTGCTGAGCGCGAGCGGGCCGCGCATCGGGCTTTCGGGATTCCGCTTCCGGGAGCGCTCCAAGCGCCACGGGGAATTCGATTGAGAGGGGCTCGGAGGCCTTTGCGGGTTCGGCCCCGGCAGGGGCGATTTGAGCGAGGAGCGGAGCAGACGCTTCAGATCAACTGCACCCTTCCGCCTGGGAGTTATGCCACGGTCTTCATCCAGGAACTGGTGGGCGATTATGACGAGTCCTCGGGTGTCCTAGCAGGACGCTAAAGGGATGGTTTGCGGAGCTTTCTAGGTACAGCGGCGGACCAATTGTATGCTTCCCACAAGGGAACTCGGCGCCGAGAACGGAGCGGCTGAGTTGATAAAGGGGGTCGCAGGATGATCCACGGAAGCATGTCGGAACTGGTCGGCGGAACGCCGCTGGTCGAATTGAATCGGCTGGGGGCGGGCGTCTCCGCCCGGGTGGTCGCGAAGCTTGAGTCGGCGAACCCCTGCAACAGCGTTAAAGACCGAATCGGTCTCGCGATGATTGAGGCCGCTGAGCGGGATGGGCTGATCCGCCCGGGTCATTCAACGATCATCGAACCGACCAGTGGCAACACCGGAATTGCCTTAGCGTTTGTGTCGGCGGTAAAGGGTTATCCCTGCGTCATTGTGATGCCTGACACCATGAGTCCAGAGCGGCGAGTGACCATGCGTGCTCTCGGTGCAAAGCTCATTTTGACCGACGGGAGTCAGGGGATGAGAGGAGCGATTGAGCATGCCTCCGCTCTGTGCGAGCAAATCCCCGGTGGTTTTATGCCTCAACAGTTTAAAAATCCGGCCAATCCAGAGATGCATTTTCGAACCACCGGGCCTGAGATCTGGGAGGGCAGCGGGGGCGAGGTAGATGCATTGGTCGCTGGGGTCGGGACCGGCGGCACCATCACGGGCGTGTCCCGTTACATCAAGCCCAAAAAACCTTCGTTCGAGGGTGTGGCGGTTGAACCGGCTGATAGCCCTGTGTTGTCCGGTGGCGCGCCAGGGCCCCACAAGATTCAGGGCATTGGAGCTGGTTTTGTTCCGGAGGTCATGGATCGAGACATGGTCGATCGGGTGTTTGCCATCTCAAACGAAGAGGCTGTGGAAACCTCGCTCCGACTGGCCCGAGAAGAGGGAATTCTCTGTGGGATTTCGTCGGGAGCGAATGTGGCGGCTGCCTTGAAATATGCAGCGACAGAGGGTAACGAGGGCAAGCTGATCGTGGTGATTATTTGCGATTTCGGTGAACGCTATGTTCAAACGGTTCTTTTTGATCCGCTGCGCTATGAGGGAAGCGACGCTCTGTGAGGGCTGAACTGAAGTGAATGATGCAGAGAAACACGCCTCTCTGGTTCGGTCCCTTGGCGGTGACATCCCGAAGATCGAGGATTCCACGTGGATTGCGCCCAATGCTGCAGTGGTGGGCGACGTCACCTTAGGTCCGGAGGTCAGTGTCTGGTACGGCTGTGTTCTGCGCGGGGATGTGAATTTTATTCGAGTTGGAGCTCGTTCGAATATTCAAGACCTTTCCATGGTTCATGTGACAACGGATCGCTTTCCAACTGTGATTGAGGAGGATGTCACAGTGGGTCATCGGGCTGTCGTTCATGGGTGTCAGGTGGGTGCCGGAGCTTTAATCGGAATCGGATCACTGATTCTGGATGGGGCTGTGGTCGAGCCAGGCGCGTGGGTTGGCGCCGGTGCAGTGGTGACGCCGGGCACAGTGATTCCCAGCCGTACTTTAGCGGTGGGTACACCCGCCCGACCTGTTCGAGATGTGACCGATGAGGAGTACGCGGGGCAGTTGCAGCGGACTCGGACCTATGTTGCGACGGCGGCCCGCCACGCTGTTGCCGAGCCCTTTGGGCGGCCGGCGGGTTCAAAGTGACGGCTGGGCTGGAGTCGGGGCGACCTCAGGAGGAGACCGGAGTCGAGATGGAGGAAGTCGGAACCCGTGAGGGTAGGAGGGCGCGTTCGCGACGACAGATTCTCGACGCCGCGCGGGCTGTTTTTTTTCGAGACGGCTTCATGGCGGCGAACCTTGACGAAGTGGCGGAAAAGTCCGGCGTCGCGAAGGGGACCGTGTACCGGTATTTCGAAAATAAGGCTGATCTGTACGTCGCCGTCCTTGCGGACGATGGAGATAAATTTACTGAGCGGCTGAGGGAGTCGACATCGGGGAAATCCCGAGCGGTGGATCAGCTCCTTCTCCTGGGTGACTTCTACTATCACCATTGGATCGATCACCCTGAGTATTTTCAGATATTTTGGGCGGTCGATAATCAGGAAGTGATTGGAGAGCTTCCGTCGGGTGTCGTTTCCGAAATTTCAAGGCTCTGGGAGCAGAATCTTCGCATCCTCAATGGACTGTTGGAGCGGGCGGTCGAGGAGGGCGATCTCGGCGATTGTGACTGCTGGGAGGTGGCGAATATTCTCTGGACGACCGCGAATGCTCTAATCCAGTCCGAGGCGGCGCGAGAGCGCCGGGAGCTCCGCAGAATCCCCCTAGAGACCCTCTACCACAACGCGATTCGGTACATCCTGCAAGGTCTCGCGACTTCCCGGGCAGGTGTGATCGGCGAAGGTGGTGCTTGACAGTTGGTGAAGGATAGGAAACCTTGACGGCCGGTCGGGACCGGGGGGATGTGTCCGGATTGGCTTCAGTCCAAGTCGTCCGAGTGACGAAGGATGAGGGCTGATTCTCGTCGCTCACGGACAGGGGATGATCGTGTTGAGCCGTTGCCGTTAGAGTCGAAGGAGGGGTCGCGTGAGTGACGCACTGAAGGATCGCATTCGGGACCTAGTGTCTGAGCAGCTTGGGGTGGATGGGGCCGATCTGAAATCTGACTCCGACATCGTGGAAGATCTTGGCGCGGATTCGCTCGACGTCGTCGAACTCGTGATGGCCATCGAGGAAAATTTCGATATCGAAGTGACCGACGAGGATGCTGAGGGTATGCGGACGATTGGAGACGTCGAACGCTACGTCGCCGATCGAATGACCCCGAGCTGATCCACAGGTGCGCTCAGCCCGTTCGCATTCCTGGCAAGATCGAGTAGTAAACGCCGAGTGACGTCGCTGCAAGCGAGAGCAAGACAGAAAGCAGCACGTTGAGGCCCTCCTGCATGACGCGACGGGCCGCCTCTTCTTGTTCGGGGCCGGGGGGCATCGTTTCGGCCACGCGGAGCAGCTCCGGCAAGACCTGAAGGAACGAGAAGAACAGAAAAAACCCGCCCAGATAGAGGATCCCGATGGTAAACCGCGGTCGAAACGGCGGCAGATTTCGGGACGGCGGTGCGGATCTTCCGGACGACGGCATCGGGAAAAGCTACGGAGTCCCGGCCGCTCGGTCAATGTCTTCCCCATGACCGCTGGTGAGGCGGTACCATGGACCTCGTGAGTCCGAAAAAAAACAACGACTCGATCCGCCGCTTGGCCATCATTGATGGAGCGAACTCGGTCTATAGGGCCTTCTTTGCGATTCCTAATTTGCGGGCGCCCGATGGTACGCCAACCAATGCGGTCTACGGTTTTGCCACGATGCTGGGTAAAGTGCTCCGCGAAGAGTCCCCGGATGCGCTGGTGGTTGCATTCGATCCTCGCGGAGGGAGTTTTCGGCGCAGGATTTATCCGGAATACAAGGCGAATCGGGATGCTCAACCCGAAGACCTTTCGGCTCAAATTCCCCTGGTTCGTGAGCTGGTTGACGCTTGGTCGCTCCCGCTGATCGAGGTCGAAGACTTTGAGGCAGACGACGTGATTGCGAGTCTGGTCGGTGCCGTCGGGCCGGAATGTGAAGTTCGGATTATCTCTACAGACAAAGACTTGATGCAGTTAGTCAATGACCGGGTTCAGCTGGTGGATTCCGTGAAGGACAAGCGGTATGGCCCGGCGGAAGTTGAGGGTCGATTCGGGGTCCCTCCGGAGCAACTCCTTGATGTACGCGCGCTGGTTGGGGATCCGAGTGACAATATCCCCGGTGTAAAAGGGATCGGCGAGAAGGGGGCCGCGAAGCTCATCACCGAATTTGGCACCCTTGAAGAGCTGCTGGCGCGCGCTGATGAAGTGAAGGCCAAGCGTGCGCGCGAGGGGTTGCAAGGACAGCGAGAATCGGCAGAACTATCCAAGGAATTGGCCACTCTGAGAGCCGATGTGCCGTTGCCGATAGAACTCTCGGATTTGGTTCTTCGAAGTCCAGATGTGGAACGTTTGCGGGCCTTGTACGAGCGCCTTGGGTTTACTCGTTTGATGGCTTCTTTGGATGGAATGGCTGCGCCGAAGGAGGCGACTGGGGCGCAGCAAGCTGACTCCCGCGAGGAGGTCGAGGTTCTTCAAATCCACGACGCGGAGCAACTGGAGTCGGTTCTCAAGTCTCTTGAAGGTGACGCGCCTTTGATCTTGCATGGGTTGGTCGGTCAGGGAAGTGCCGTCGATGCGAGACTCGTCGGCTTGGGTTTGGCGCAGGAGGCGGCGAAGGCCTTTTATGTCCCGATTGTGGGGGAGGGGCTTGTCGCCCAAGAGGGCCTCAGCGAATCGGTCCTCTCCGCCGCTTTGAGCGAATTTGGCTTGGGTGCGGAGACGAACCACTCTTGGGCGGCGATCGATAGCAAGGCTGTTCATTCGGCTTTTGCGGGCATAGGAATTGAATTGCCCCCGCCCGTCGATGATTTCGCGGTTGCGAGTTTGCTGCTCGACCCGGCAGGCCATGCCGGTCTTGAGGCGACCGCAATGTCGGCAAGGGGCAAACGGCTCTTGACCTGGGAGGAATTGGCTGGTCGAGGGGCGAAGGCAACGCCGGCCGAATCATTAGATGTCCACGATGCAGCGACTTGGGTCGGGCAACATGTGGCCGCATTGAGTGATCTTCGTGAAGACATGCGATCCCGACTTGAGGAAGATGGCCTGCTTCCCCTTTACGATGAAGTCGAAGTGCCCCTCGCCAAGATTCTTTCGCGAGTTGAATGCCAGGGGGTTCGGGTGGACGAGGGGCGTCTTGATGATTTGTCCGAGGAATATCGGGGACGCCTTGCGGAGATCAAGCGTGAAATTTATCAGCAAGCGGGAGAAGAATTTCTCATCAGTTCCCCCAAGCAGTTGCAGCGGATTCTATTTGAAAAGTTGAATTTGCCGGTCATCAAGAAGACCAAGACCGGGTATTCGACTGCAGAGGACGTGCTCGAGCAGCTTCAAGTCCACCACGACCTGCCTGGTATGGTGCTCAGTTACCGAAAATTAGCGAAGTTGATGAGCACTTACGTCGAAGCTCTTCCTAAATTGGTTTCTGAGCGGACGGGACGCATTCATCCTCAGTTTAATCAATTGGGTGCCGCCACGGGTCGCATGTCGGCTTCTCATCCCAATGTCCAAAATATTCCGATCCGAGGGGAAGAGGGCGCGCGGATACGGGAGGCGTTTGTGCCAGCAGAAGGCAAGGTGATGCTCTCTGCTGACTATTCGCAAGTTGAGCTCCGCATCCTGGCCCACTATTCGGACGACGCAACCCTGATCGACGCTTTTCAGCAAGGTGAGGATGTGCATCGCCGCACCGCAGCCGAAGTGGCTGGGGTCGGGCTGGACGAAGTCACGCCGGATCAGCGAGCTCGGGCCAAGGCAGTGAATTTTGGGATCATTTATGGATCCTCGGCATTCGGCTTGGCAAATCAGCTCGGAATTGCTGCAGGGGAAGCGCAGGAGACGATCGACGCTTACTTTGCGCGTTATCCCGGCGTCCGACAATTTATTGATGGCACCATTGCTCGGGCCAAGGAGGCGGGCTTCGTGTCCACTCTGCTCGGTCGCCGCCGATCCCTTCCGGAACTCGGGAGCCGCAATCGCGGTTTGCGTCAAGCGGCAGAGAGGATGGCGGTCAATACTGTCATTCAGGGGACGGCAGCGGATCTCATCAAGAAGGCGATGGTCGAGGTTGAAGATAGGCTGGCCGAGGCCCCCGTTGAGGCTCAAATGATTCTCCAGGTCCATGATGAATTAGTCTTCGAAGTGGCGCCTTCGGAAGTGGCGACACTCTCTGCGCTCCTTTCGGCCGCCATGGAGGGGGCGATGGAGTTGAAGGTGCCCTTGGTGACGGATGTCGGCATGGGGGCGAACTGGAGACAGGCGCACTGAATCGGAGGTCTGGATGGGCGGGTCATTGCGCGCAAAAAAGAGTTCCTCCCGTCGATTTAGACCTGTTTTTCTAACGGGTACGTTTTTTCTTTTAGCGGCTGTGGCGCTTGCGGCGGTTTGGGCCGATCGTCGTCCAGCGCCACTTTTTAAGGATCAATTTACTCACCCAGACGCTCGAGCTGTTTCGGTCGTCCGGGGCCGGCCTCTCAAGTTGCTGCTTGACGTGAGTGAGCGCCCCACCACCCTGCGGATTCCCTTCTGGATCGACGGCGATCGAAAGCCCGCGACTGTTCAAATTGCTGCTTTGGACCCAGGCAGTGAGCCGGCGGTCGTCACGCAGGTCATTGGGACCGAGCTGGCGGAGCTTCCCGTGCCAGCGGGGGGAAGCGAAGAGGCCTCTCTCGAGGTTCTCATTACGACTGAAGCTGCCCATTCAGGCACCCGGCCCCGCTTACTTTGGTCAGCAGAGCCGCCGCTTGTGGCGATGGAGACTCGGTACGGAGGCACACCCATTTCCGAGATTGATGGATTGCCTTCGACGGGTCCCCTCGTTTTAGCCGAGTACGCTTGGCCGAGTCGGTGGTTGTTGATCCTCTGGCTGGTGGTTGCTGGCTGGGCCGTTGTGGCCAGAAATCGGGGCCCCGCCGCATGGGGCGTTTTACTTGTCGGGGTCGCGCTGGCAGCGTCGGTGACCAGTGCCTTGCTCTGGCAACGCGACTATACGCGCCGCGCACCCCATCTTGACGCGGACGGCTACGCGGAGAGCGCGAAGCAAATGGCCGGATTTATCGCAGATTCCGATCAACGCCCTCGCGTGGCCGCGTGGTTTCGATCGTATCCGCATGCAACGACGCAGCTGCTGCCTGCTCTGTTGGCCCCATGGGTTTTGCTGGGAATTCCGGCTTCCTATGCCTTCATGCTTCTTTCAGCGTTGGCCTGCTGGTTGGCTTTGTTGGGAATTCGGCGAGTCGGTCTGGATGGCCTTGGCTTTTCGGAACCCCTCGCGATTGGCGTGGCTGTGGCCTTCGCCTGCCATCCGCTGGTTCTCCGCACTTTTTCGCGGCCGGTGACCGACGGGCTGGGGATGCTGTTAGTGGTCTGGACGCTTTGGCTGCTAATCCGAAGGATGAAAGGTCCGGGGATCTGGGATGAAGCCTGGTTGGCCTTGCTGGTGCTGGCGCACCCGTTGGCGCGGCCTCAGGGATTCGCATATTGGCCATTCATTGCGGTGGCGTTCATTATGGCCGATCGAGTTCGATACGGCGCCTGGCCAGGCATCGATGCGGTTTTAACCTCGGCCTCCAAAATCTTCCTCCCGGCAGTCCTCGTACTTTCGATTTTCTATTGGCAGTTTGACTGGTGGCATAATGTGGAGCTGATGCTGGCTAAAGCCAGGCGGTTTCAAATCGATTCCACTCTCAGAGATTTTATCGACTCGTGTCTCGGTGTGATTTTAGCCTTGCCCTTACTGCTTTTACTTTGGTCGCCCCGATCCAACCGACGATGGGTGCTTGATCCGTCGATTGCGTTGTTGCTCGCTTGGGTGATTTACGCTGTCGCCACTCTCGTCGCAGTCCGCGCGCCCTTTTGGTTACGCCATTTTCTACCTGCTTTACCCGCGGTTTACTGGCTGGCCGGAGCCTGGATTCAGGGATTGAGTGGTCGGCGTCGTCTTGCGGGTGCGGGGGTTCTCGCGGCGTGTGCCGCCATTGGGATGGTGGTCACCCTGCGGCAGATCGCATTTTTGGAGCCGCTGCCCGTCTGGTATGCGGGAATCGTCGCGGTTCCCTGACACGCTTCGGTTCCCCGCGTTCGACCCGAGACCTTGAATGCGTAGAGCGGTTCCGAAGATTGATTGCTCTAGTCCGAGAGGTCAATTTCGTGAAACACCATATCCTCGTGCGGTTGATTTTGCGGATAGGCCCTGCGTTCTGGATCGAGAAGCGGGTCTTTGCGCCGGTTGTCGAGGCCATCAATGGCTCGTCCATCGACCTGCGCTTGGCGGGCGGCGTGTCGCTCAAGGGCTTGGCTGCGAAGTTCGGGCTCGAGGGCTTGGCGGATACGATGCTCGGACTGCTGGGTGACTGCACGATGCGCGCGCATAAAGAGGCCGAGGCCAAGTATGCAACTGATCGTGGCGGGGAGGAAAGCCTGGTAGGGCAACCAATGCAGCGCGGTGCCCGCAAAGGCTGTCCCTCCGGCAACGAGTAGAAGAATTCCCGGGGTCCGAGATTGAGGAGCGTTCGGCATGATTTTATCTCCCTCTCAACAGCAGCAAGCCGGTTCGTCCAGCGACTCAGCGTGTCTCTTTTTTCCGTCGAGGCAGTTGACCTGATCGCCGCTTCGGCCGCTCGGGGCGCAAAGTTGAGGCCCGAGAAGCCTTGATTGGCGTTCGGGGAGCGGTTCGCTCCACCGACCGGCGTTTCGTCGGCAGAGCGGCTGCAAATCGCTGAGACCTGCACAGGCTGTTTGGGATTGTGGCTGTGAGCGGCCGGATGACCGCTGGCGCCCCCGGGGCGATTTTGGCCGGCAAGGGCTACTATGAGGCCCGTGAAGAATTTATTTTCGATTGAAGGCAAAACGGCTCTCGTCACCGGAGGCAGCAGTGGGATTGGCGCGATGATCGCGCGGGGTTACGTCGAGAACGGTGCAAAGGTTTACATTGCCTCTCGGAAGAAGGAAGTCTGTGAGAAAGTGGCCGCAGAACTTTCGCGGCATGGAGAGTGCACCCCGATTGCGGCTGACCTGTCTACAGAATCAGGCTGTCAATCGCTCGGTGATGAAATTGTGGAACGGGAAGGTCAGCTCGATGTTCTGGTGAACAACGCCGGGGCCAATTGGGGAGAAGATCTGGCCACGTTTCCCGATGCGGCCTGGGACCGCGTTCTGAACCTCAACGTCAAAGCGATCTTTCATTTGACGCGGCATCTGGTGCCGGCATTGGCCAAGGCAGGCTCCGATTCGGATCCGGCTCGGGTGATCAATATCGGTTCGATCGATGGCCTGAAGGCTCCGTCTTTGGAGACTTACTCTTATTCGGCCAGTAAAGCCGCCGTTCATCACATGACCCGGGTCTTGGCCAAGAAGCTGGCTCCCCAGCACATCACCGTCAACGCGGTGGCGCCTGGCCCTTTCCAGAGCAAAATGATGCGGGCTACCCTAGAGCAGTTTGGCGATGCGATTGCTCAGACAAACCCGTTGGGTCGAATTGGACAAGACGAAGACATGGCGGGCATCGCCATTTTCCTGGCCTCGCGAGCGAGCGCCTACATGACGGGTACCGTGATCCCGGTTGACGGCGGAATCACGGCGACCACTTGAGGTTGGCTGTGTCTGAAGAGCCCCTGATCGCTGTATTTGTTGATTTTGAGAACTTGGCCCTAGGCGTTCGGGATATCAAGGGCGGGCAGTTCCGCGTCGACATTATCCTAAAGCGTTTGCTTGAAAAGGGACGGATTGTTTTCAAGAGAGCGTATTGTGATTGGGGGAACTATCGCGAGCACGTTCGCGATTTCCATCAGCATGGAATCGAATTGGTCGATATCCCGCGGAGCAAGATGAGCGGCAAGAACAGCGCCGATATTCACATGGTCGTTGATGCACTGGATATCTGTTATTCGAAGACCCATATCGATATGTTTGCGCTGCTGACGGGTGATTCTGACTTCTCGCCTCTGGTTTCTAAGCTTAAGGAGAACAACAAGCGGGTCATCGGCTGCGGGGTCAAGCAGTCCACTTCGAATCTTCTCATCGGCAACTGCGATGAGTTTATCTACTACGATGATCTCGTCCGGCTGCAGGAGAAAGGAAGCGGTAAGCGGGAACGGAGTCGCGGTCGCAAGACAAGTAGAAAAGAGGGGGCCGCAGAGGCTCCTACCCGTTTGGCGAAGTCCGACGACGACCTGCCCGACAAGAAGGCCACCTCGACAGACGCCGCAGAGAAAGCGCGTTTGGATCGTAAGCCTGAGGCCATGGATCACCTGCTTGAAATTCTTGAATCGCTCAATCAAGACTACGATGAAATCTGGGGATCGATGATCAAGCAAACCATTCGCCGCGTGTACCCGGGCTTCAACGAAAATTATTGCGGCTATCGCAATTTTGCGGAGCTTCTTGAGCATGCAGCCGACGAGGGCGAGATTGAGATCGACTTTGATGAGCGCCGGGGCAACTATCGGGTGCGACTGCTCGACTGAAGCAACGGTCCAGGCGGGTTCACGCCTCTGAAAAGGGAGCGGGCACCGATGGCGCCGAGGCCGGAGGCCAGGGTGAGGGTCGACCAAAGCGATCCGACAGCAACCGGCGCAAATTCCGATGATGTGCTGACCGTGATGCAGTTCGGGTCATTGGGGTGGTCGATATAGCCGTCACCGTCATTGTCGAGGCCGTCGTCGCAGGCGAGGTGGCCCGCTCGTTCGCTGGTGTCTGTCGGGGAATTGCAGCCGGGGTCGTTCGGGCTGTCTACAAGGCCGTCGAGATCGTCGTCGAGACCGTTGTTACAAACGGCGATGCCCGTGATGGCCATAATCTCGGAACGATAGTGAGAGAGATCTGCCGCAACCGAGAGGTTTCCCTCGAGGGCCGTTTTTTCGGGCTGGCCCGGATAGAAGTTGGCGGCGAAAAGAATGCCGGTGAGTTCCCATTGGCCTTGATTCTTCCAGAAGACGGCCCCGCCGGAATCACCCAGCGTGACCTGTGCCTCGCTTTCCGTTTCGTTTGGAGGGCCGGATAGGTCGAACTCCATCGAGAACGCCTCGGTATTCAAAATGACGAGGGACTGTCCTGGCTCCACCCGGTTCGTGCCCCAGCGTATCTGAAAGGGCATCCCCCATGACCAACCGGAATGTCCGCTCCACGTCAAAGATTCTCCTCGATCTTTTCCGTGGCCCATCAAGGTGACCACCGACCCTGCAGGCACGCGAGCCGAGCTGATCAACAGCTCCGGTAGGCCGGGGTCCCCGGCGATCTTCAGCAAGGCCAGATCCGGCGGGCTCTCCTCGGAGCTGGAGAGTCGAGTGTGGGAGCCGGGAACGACGGGATACGACACGCCGCCCAGCAGGACCGGGCCGCTTCCCACGTGCCAAGCCGTCAGCACCCAATTGTTTCCGAGGTAGACGCCGCTTAAGCCGTTGATGATGGCCACATGATCGAAGCCGGGGTCTTCGCTCGGCGCCTCGGTGTTCTGTGCTCCATCGCCGACGCCTAAGAGAACGCCCTGGGCAGGTGCCCCGCTGAGTCCAAAGACCAATCCCGACAACAGGAGGAAAAGCCGGCAGGCACCCTGGTGAGGGTTGGAAAAGATCCCGCGGCCACGGGAGTGGGCCGGGAGGAAGGGGCGCAGCATGCGACGGGTCTCCGTGGGGTGAAGGGCACCCAATTATCTCGAATTACGGAGCCCGTGTCGTAGAAAATATACGGTTAATCGCCCCGGATGATGCGGGCTAGGGAGTCAACGATTTCCGCCTCTTCGGCCACTCGGCGGCTTGGCCCCGCGGGAATATTGGATTCCTCGTTCTCGATCAAGTCGCCCTGCTGGAGAATTTTCCGAACGCGCGCGGCAGAGTTGTTCAGGTCTAATAAATCCGTGGGTCGAGCCTGCGAGAGCGCGTTGACCAAATCCTCGCGGCCTGATCGATCCGAGGCTGCGAGGGCATCGATCAGTTCATCGAGATGCCGAATCCACTCGCCCATCACTGACATGACTTTCCGCTCCCTTTCATCCCGCCCCCGCGCCTCCGCCCGGAAAGACTCGCCTGAGCGGATCGACGCCTCCGACTAGGCGGCATGAACGCCTTTGTCCAAAGGCAAGGCGACTCCGTTGATCGAGCGCGCCGCCGAGGAGGCAAGATAGGCGATGGCCTCGGCCACCTCTTCGGCGCTGGTCATTTCCGGAACCAGGCTGAGCCGGCTCATGAGGTCTCGATCCGCCTGTTCGGGCGGCGTGAAGTCGGCAATCAATGGTGTCGGCACTCCGCCCGGGCAGACACAGTTTACGCGAAGACCCTGCTTAACGTATTCGACGGCCATGACCCGGGTGAGACTGACGACCGCCGCTTTGGATGCGCAGTAGGCGGCGCAGTAGGCTTGGCCAATCAGTCCCGCGAGCGAAGCAACGTTCACGATGGCTGACTCAGGGTTCTTGAGGAGTAGAGGCAGCGCGCTGCGACTGGCGTAGAAGGTGCCATTCAGATTGACTGCCAGCACGCGCTCCCATTCTTCATCGGTCACGCGATCCGTATGTTCGATATGCAGAATACCTGCGACGTTGGCCAAGATATGGAGTTCGCCCCATGCTCGCTCTGTTTCCTCCACGGCGTTCTTGGCCGACTCGGGATCAGAGATGTCGCAGCGGATTGAAATTGCCTCTCCATTTGATTCGCGAATCGATTCGGCCGTGGCCTCGGCGGCTTCACCGGCAATATCCGAACAGGCGACTCGGGCGCCGTCTCGGGCAAATCGTTGGGCCGTCACGCGACCGATGCCGGAACCCGCACCGGTAACCAGAACAACTCGCCCGTCAAAACGATCTTGTGATGCGCTCATCGAATCCAGTCTCCTGTCTGTTGCGGAAAGGGAAGGCGGCGATCGCTCTAGCGAAGAAGTTCCGGGTTGCGCTTCCCGACCATCCGACGGAGGCCTTCGCGCCAGGGGACCTCGGTCTGCCCTACAAGGTCGTGCATCTTGCCCGGGTCGAGCTCTACGCCCCGCAGTGTTTCACTCGTAGGGCTCAGCTTGGCCTGTAGACCTGTGATCTCGCTCAACCATTCGGTCCATTCCTCGATGCTTGTGGAGTCGCTGCCGCCCCAGTTGAGCGTGGTCGCCGGAACGCTGGCTTGGGCCAGCATGGAGGGGATCATCCGAATATAGTCGTCCTCGTGAATGAGGTTGTACCGAGCGTTACCGTCCGTGTGAACTGGAATCGGTGCGCCGGATTGCATCATCATGAGGTGGAACCAAGGCCATCCACCGTTGTCTCCATAGGGGACGCTGAAGCGTGCGATCACCGTCGGGAGGTTGAGGAGGCGAGCCTGCGTACGGACAACCGCTTCGGCAGCGATTTTGCACAAGCTGTAGGTGGGCATCATGACACGATGATTGTCGCCGAGGGGAGACTCCTCTGTGAGGGGCTGTGGCGCTTGGTCGTCATAGACGCCGGCGGTCGAGCAATGCAAGAACGCCTTGGCGTTTTGGCAATGGGACATCAGCAGTCCGACGCCCTCGGCGTTGGCCCGCATGTCGTATTCGAAGTCACCACTTTTAACGACCGCAAAGTGAAGGATGTAGTCTAGGTCCGTGGGAACGGAGTCCAGCTTTCCCTCGGCCAAATCAATTGCCAGAGTCGAGGCCCCCAGGGCCTCGATGCCCGCTCGGTCCTCCTCTCGGGAAAACCGAGCCAGGCCGATGACTTCGTTGTTTGGAGCCAGGCGTGCCACGAGGGGTCGGGCGACTTGGCTCGTGGGTCCCGTGATGAGAATCTTGCGCCCTTTGAGAAGGGGCGGATTCGAAGGCATGGGGGGGTCCTCTCGGCGCGGTGCGCGGGGTAGGTCAATCGGCGATATGGGGGGCGCTAGTGCCCGTGATGTTTCATTTTGACGAGTTCTCGACTCGCAAACTGGCCGCCGGCTTCGATCCAGGCCTTAATCACCGGGTTGGCATCCTTGACGGGGTTGTAGCAGTCCTCTTCACAAGAAAAGAGCCCATTCCCCGCGTAGACAAGGCGTGTCCATGTCGGGAATTGAAAGGGCGGCCCATCCGGTTCGGTGGGATGAGGCAGACGGTTCTGGCATTGGAAGACAATTCCCGCCTGCTCGTCGTCGAAGGCCACCCAGTCTTGCGGGAAGGTCATCTCGGGAAACGGAGCCATCACTTCGGTGATCCAGTTGTGGATGGCCTCGCGACCGTGAAATTCTCCGTACGCATGCTCGATGTAGTGAGCGTCTTCGGTAAAGCAGTTGGACCAGTCCGTCCAGTCATTGGTCTCTTGTGCCTTGATGCGGGCTTTGTTGTAACGCGCGAAGGCTTCGACGAGTTCTTCTCTCGGAAATCGGCTCATGAAATCTCCTTGGGTCGATATTGTCCCAAGCGAGGAGCCTAAGAAAACGCGCGGCGCGCCACAAGCAAACCCTCGCAGCGAGAGTGCAAAAGGGCAGTCTGCAGATCGAAAGAGATCTCAGGCGGCTCGGCGAGATCATCTTGGTTGGCGGATCGCGTTGTGCTGGATGATCTCAGATTTGCTTTTTGCGCCGAAAACGGACAGCCCAGGCCGCGAAGAGCACCTCAAGCCCGATGAGTCCGCAGCGGTCTTGCGGGGGTGGGCTCGGGTTCGCGGTTGGGGGTGGGCTGGTCTCCTCGGGGTCTGGAGGACTCTCCGCTTCGTCGCTGGATGTGTCGGGATCTTCGGCATACCCCAAGGCTTTGAGCGCCGGGGCCACGTCGAGGCGGGGAAACGTGAGCGCGTTTCGAGAATCGATCAGCGGCTCCCCGCTGGACTGAAGCGCGAAAAGAATTTCCGAAACACTTCGATCGGGGTGGGCCTCCCTAATTGTCGCCCATGCGCCGGCCACATGGGGGGCCGCGATGGATGTGCCACTGGTGAGTGAAAAGCCGCCACCGATGCGGGTCGTTCGAATCTGCTGGCCCGGAGCAAGGAGAGCGAGAAAAGAGGCTGCATTCGAAAAGCCACTCACTGAGTCGGTCTTGGTGGTGGCTCCCACCGCGATGGCGCTGGATATGCAAGCGGGTTCGGAGATGCGATCGGAGTGGCCATCATTTCCGGAGGCCACGATCGCCGCGATGTTTTCGTCTCTGAGGAGGTCGATGATCGCTTTGCGAGCCGCATTGGATTGATCACACGATTCCTCCGAACTGAAGGATTCTCCGCCAAGGCTGAGATTGACTGCGGCGATATTGTGGAAGTCTCTGAGGGCATAGACATGCTCGAGGCCCGAGATGATGTCGGACATGAAAGCCGCGGCCTGACCCTGGTAATCGCTAAAAACCATGATCGAAATCATGCCGGCGTCGGGGGCAACGCCGGAGTGGGGTCCTTCGGAGTCCAAAGCCAGGGCCGCACCCGCTACGAGGGTCCCGTGGGCGCAGTTAAAGTCGCACGGGACTCCGGCCCCGGGGCCGAGTTGGACGGACTCCCCATTTGGGCAATGACCGAGTCTGGAAAAGCAAGCTTCATCGATAATGCGTCCGGCAAAGGCTGGGTGATTCGAGTCGATGCCTGTGTCGAGAATCGCAACGGCTTGGTTGGTGCCATCGAAGCCTTCTTCGTGGGCGATGTCTCCGGAGACGAGGGCAACGCTGGTCGCGAGGCTCGGACGATGGGTTCGATCTTCCTCGATTCCGTGTACGTCCGCGGAATCAATTAGATTGAGAAGGGCCTGCGGGCCGACCTCAAGCGCCGCAAAGGGGATGTAGCGGAAATACTGAGTCGGGCTGTGTCGCGTCTGCACCAGTCTGTCTTCGAGGTGCCCTTGCGGGGTGGGCTGTGACACGATGACCTGAATGTTTCCCTGCTCGACGAGGCGATCCACCAAGCCCGGCGAAATGCGGAAGCCGCGTTCGGCCTGAGCCTGACGAATCGCACCCTCAAGGGTCTCGGCGGCGGTCCGCAGCGGAACCGTGTCGAGTGAATGGGGTGCGTCGCTCGATCCGCGAAGACCGGGCTGGACTGTCTTCGGGCTCGCCGCCGACCCGGTTTCGAGGCGTGTGGACACACGCTGGCCAGAGGGCGCTGCAGAGATCGCCTGTGGATCGAGGGCGGCGAAGTCGGGATCGAAACCCAAGGGCCCCGGGGTTCCGGTTGAGGCAGGATCGACTGAGGGGATTCCGACCGAGACCACCGCCAGGGTGGTCAAAAACAGTCCCAGCAAGATGACTCGGATGCGGTTCGGCACGGGCATAGATGACTCCCTCGGCATCGGGGACGGCCCTCGAGAGCCGCACGCCCCGCGTCAGGACTTATCGGCAGGCCAGTCGTGGATTTGAGAGAAACCTGCCGAAAGTGACTTGAGGGGACCGGGGGCCTGAAACTTGCCGGTGACCTGCAATTGGCCCAGTGCTGAAAGCTGCCCTCGGAGTCAGCGCGGAGATGGGCTGTTGGCTGCCCGGGCGGGTGAACGATCCGTCAGGCGGAGCAGCAAGGCGGGCAGCAGCGTGAGGTCGGCCAGTAAGCAAAGCAGCATGATGCTGCCGGTCATCCAGCCAAGATTGCGCGTGATGGTGAACTCCGAAAAAGCGAAAAGAAAGAAGGCGAGGGCGATCAGGAAAGAGGTGGCGGTGATCGCGGGCAGGACTTCGATCATGGTTCCCATCAGGGCTGTTGGCGCGGTTTCTCCTCTCCGGTGCCGTTCGTAGAACGCGGTGCAGAGATGGATGGTGTCGTCGACAGCGACTCCGAGGGCCAGAGCGCCGATCAGAACAGTGCCCGCATCGAGCGGAATGCCCAGCAGTCCTAATCCCCCAAAGATCACCAGCAAAGGCAAGGCATTCGGGGCTAGGGCGACGAGCGCCAAGCGAGGCCAGCGGAAGATGAGGAGGAGCAACGCGGAGATGACCAACAGAGCGCCCCCGAGCCCCCGGAGTTGTCCGTAGGCGATCTGGTCCTCGGCTCGAGCGAATTCGTACATGATGCCCGTTGTTCGAAGCCGACCTTGTTCCGCGGCATTTTTAGACCACCAGTGGTCGGCCGCATCTGCCAGATCCGCTAGATGGGCCGAGCCGTTGTCGTTGGCCCGAATCAAAATGTTGGCTTGGCTCCGATCGAAACTGATGAGATCTTGAATGGGCTCAACGCTTTCGAGAAGAACCATGTATTGCTCGATGACATCCCTCTGCCTGGGCAGCGGCGCATCGGGATCCCCGACCATCTCGGCGTGGAGTTGGCCGATCGGGTCGGCGATGCTGACCGTTTTGCCTACTTCCGGAAGAGACTGAAGGTGAAGAGCGAGGGCCTCGATGGCGGCAACGCGTTCGCCCTCAAGCATGCTCTCTCCAGCGGGCGCCTCGATGATGACGTTCATGGGGCTGATCCCGGAGAGGGATTCTCGGATGAGTTCGTAGTGGTCTCGAACTGGATTGCCCGGCGGAAGCCAGTGGGTTGCATCGGTTTCGACCCGAATCTGCGTTGCACCCAAACCCACCGCTAGGCAGAGCAAGACCCACGCGCCGATCATGGGCCGTCGAAATCGAATCACCGCGCGGACGAGCCGAGGGGCCAGCGTCTCGCGAAGCCAGGGAAGACCACGGGGTGGGGGTGTGGGCAAGGGTCGCAGAGAGAGGCTGGCGGGGATGACGCTCAGGGCAACGCCGGTCACGACGAGCACCCCAAGGGCGCCGTATCCACCGGTCGAGCGAACCGCTTCGATTCGAATCGCCGTGATGGCGATAAAGCCAATGGCCGTCGTCAGTCCAGAGAGGGCCACGGGAAGCGTGACATGGGAAAGGGCTTGTTCAAGGTTCCAGCGGGCCTGTTCCGGGTTGTGAGTGCTTTCCGCTCGGCTGGCCGCGGAGAGCAGGTGCATCGCATAGGCGCAACCCAGGGCCAGAATAATCGAAGGCAAAACCATGGTGGTGATGCTCAGCGGTGCGCCGAGATAGCCCATGGCCCCAATCAAGATGCCTGACCCGATCACGCCGGGCGCAATGCCGATGACGACGACCCGAATGGTTCGAAACATCCAAGTGAAAAACAGCGCGATGACGAGCGCTGTCCAGGGGGCATAGTTGAGAATTTCGCGCTGGGTGCGCTCGTTGGCGGCAACGCGAAAGACCGGCACCCCAGAAAGCACGCCACCCATCGGCCCGGCCAGGCCGTGCAGAGTTTGAAGAAGGTTGGCCTGCTCCGCCTCCATGCCTCGTTCCAAGAGTAGGTTGACCGCAAACGTGCGTTCATCCTGAGAGACGAGGTTTTGGGGAGCGATTCGATCTCCACGAAGTTGCGCTGCGACGTATCGCCCACGGTCTTCAGGGCTTTCCGGGGCCCCTTCGAGGGGCGGGTCAAGTTGCAGGATGCCATCTTCGTCGACGCGAATGACGGGAACTGTGGCGATGCTGTCGATCCGGCGAATGGCCTTGAGGCGGGCGGCTTGTTGCCCGAATTCGACCACCGCCCGAAGAGCCTGGGCGGCGTAGGGGGTGTCGCCGGAAAAAGCGACTACGATGATTTCATCCCCGCCGAATTCATCCAGGCTGGCTTGGTAGGATTGCCATTCGGGACTTTGGCGATCGAGAACGCTGTCCGTTGACGTATCGATCTCGAGGCTGAGCGCGCCCGGCAAGGCGGCGACACAGAGGGCGAGCCAGAGTCCGAGCGTGAGTCGAGGCCGCCGCACGGCGAAGCGCATCCACGCGTCGGGCAACCTCGCTCGGAGTCCGCCGGCTTCGGTCACCTTCGCTCCCCCTTTTTTTGATGAACGCTCATCGGTCTAGCCCGTGGGCAGGAGTCTCGCTGGTTAGCCGACGCGAGCCCTGGGTGCACGCCCGTCGGTGGGCCCAAGGCCCAGCATCCGGGTGGGCCGCGAGCCAGGCTGACGAATTTTGCGTAGGGACTACACCCCTACGGGTTGTAAGAATTTGAATTTATTGAAGAATTTTATTTAAGGTTGCGCCGGCGCTCTTGAAATGGTGAACTCCGGGTGACCGCCGCTCCCCCCGCGGCACCGTTCTCGCGCGATTGACTGCGTGGGGGGGAGCCGAGCCGTTGCAGAGCTATTCGCAACCGATCGGGGAGCAGTCGCTCCGCGATCTGCATCCGAAATCAGTGGACGACGCGTTTGCGATCCGGGGCTTATTGGCCGAGGCGCGTGATGAGCAGAGCCTCTTCTACCGAGGATTGAACGCGCTGGTCGATCTTGAAGTGGCCCGACTGATCGACCTCTCGGCGACTGAGCTGACCCTCGAGACAGAAAATTTCGATCGGCGTGCCCTTGATGGGCAGATTTTCTTGAATTTTTCGGTCGGGGGCCGGCCTTACTTTTTTGAGAGCCGTCGGACCCAACGTTTTGACGGTCGGCGACTGGTTCTCGGGTTGCCGCGCATGATTTTTTATCGCGAGCGCCGAGACCGTGCTCGCTGGGCTCCGCGTCGCGCTTCCGGCGAGGCCAGCCGTGTCTCGCTGTCTGGATTGGAAGGGGGCCCCCACGAGGCGGAGATTCGGGACCGTTCGCCCTCGGGCTTTTCGCTGTTGCTGCGTGGGGAAAGGGCACCTCAATCCGCGGGACCCCTGACCGCATGTTTTCTCGACGGCCGCGAGCGAGGCCGAGAGGCCCGGCTTGAGCTCAAGAGTGCGGTGCCCGCGACCGGACGTGCTGGTTGGATTCGACTGGGTCTGGTGCGAATGGGGGAGGCGGTGTCGGGTCCCTTGCCGATTGAGCGCTGGGAGACGCTGGAGGGATTGAGTCGAGATTCCACTGAGCGAATTCAGCATAAGGAGTCGGGAACTGTCTCCGAAGTCCCTCGCACGATTCGACTGCCCGGGGTCGCTGGACAGGAGTTAGTCGGGCTGCTCGATGGTTGGGGTGAACCCCGAGGCGCGACCGCTGTGGTCGTGCCGAACGGGTGGGGCCAAACCAAGGAGGCTTTGCTCCCCTTGGCGCGCACTCTGGTTTCGACGTTTCGAGCCCACGACTTGCCGATCGAAGTCATTCGATTCGATGGGGTCCAAAAGCGAGGCGAGTCCTATCGGGATCCGGAATGCCGTCGCCCAGGCCATGAGTCGGACCGCTTTGTTTTTTCCGAGGGCGTTCGTGATATCGGTCAGTGGGTGAACCATCTGAGACAATCGTCCGACCACGGCGCCAGTCGAGTGATTCTTGTCAGTTTCAGTGCCTCGGCGATCGAAGCCCGCAAGGCGGTGGCGCTCGATGGAGGTCGCGGCATCGATGGCTGGGTCAGCGTCGTGGGCTCTCCGGATCTGCAGTCCATGGCGAAAACGATCTCCGGGGGGGTCGACTACGTCGGGGGGCATGAACGTGGGCATGCCTTCGGATTCCAGGAACTCCTCGGTGTTCGGGTCGACATTGATCGCATTGCCGTTGACGCTGAGAGGCACGGGATGTCTTTCTTGGAGGACTCGCGCCGTGATCTAGCCTCCATTCGGATACCGATTACATGGTTTCACGGCCGTTATGACGCTTGGGTTGACCTCTCTCGGGTTCAAGAAATTCTCTCCCAAGGAGATGTCGTCGATCGTCGCCTGATCGAAATGCCGACGGGGCATCAGCTGCGAACCAGTCGCCAGGCGAGCCTCGCCTTCCAAAATATCGCACGTGAAGTGGCTCAGATGGCTTTGGGCCGAGATCTCGAACCCGTTGCCCCTCCGACGCCCTTGGTCCGGAATCTCAGACTGGCGGAGCATCGACGATTGCCGCACGTCGAAACGGATCTGCATTCCTTCTGGAACGACTACCTCGTGGGTCGCGACGGATCGATCGGAATCGAACTGTTGACCGCGAGCTCGGCTTATCGCGCATTGATGGAAGAGCAGATCTCTTGTTTGGATGGAGAACCAGGCCTTCAGATTGCTGATCTGGGTGCGGGTACAGGCGCCCTGGCGATTGCTCTGGCGACGAGTCCTTCTTGGTTCGGTCCGACGAAGGTCTATGCGATGGACTACGTCCGTCCAGGATTGCGCCGCGCGAATGAACGGCTGGAGCAGAGAGATCCAGGATCGCATTCGATCGTCCTCTGCCCCGTCGAGACCAACTTAGACCTTGCACCCGGTGGCCCGGGTATTCCCGTCGCCGACATGAGTTTTGATCGCGTGATGGCTTCGCTCTTAATTGGATACTTGGCGCACCCCGAACGATTGCTGGCCGAGATGTTTCGGATTCTCCGCCCGGGCGGCCGTGTGGTCCTGTCTTCCCTAGGCCGAGACGCCGACATCAGTCGGCTGTATGTCGAGGCCTTTGAAGAGTTGAAGGCGGGCAAGATGCGGCATGCGCTCCCCGAGTTGGAGTTGGCCGATGGCGCGGATTTGGCGCGCAATTTCTTGAATGATGCGGCCCGAATTCTCGAACTTGAGGACATGGGGGCTTTTCGCTTCATGGATGCTGAAGACCTCTTTCAGCTGGCCTATGGCGCGGGATTTATCGAGATTGAAACCCGCCCTGGTCTCGGAACCCCCCCGCAGGCAGTCATCCTCTCTGCCGCTCGGCCCACGCGCTGATCCGGCAGCGTCCAACGGGCCCAGGGCCCCCAAGCCGTTCGGCAGTTTTAGCCCGTAAACCCGCTCAAGTCTGGCTGAAAATGGTCGATCCATGAGTCTGTATGGCGGCGGACGAAAGCGCGCTCTATCGAGAGTATCGTGAACAGATCGACACCCAGGTGCTCGGTCCGGCGCTGAAGAACGCGGTCCTGACGTTCTTTCTGCTGCAGACGCTGGTCTTCATCCCGGCCGATTGGGTTCTGTATCGCGAACACTTCGATTCCTTTCTGGCGGCTCGTCTCGCGCTGAATGTCGCCTTGGGGGTGATTTGGCTCGGGACTGCAACGCGTTGGCCTGTGGCCTCGTCGGTGGCGGTCTGTGCCTTGGGGACGGCGCTCTTCCTCTTCATGGTGGATCAAACCGGCGGCGTCGTCAGCGGCTACTACGTCGGCTTGATTCTTCTGGTTGTGGGCATGGGGTTCCTGACACCGCAGACCGTCAAGCAATCTGCATTCATCGCTGGCTCGATTTTTTCTTCGTATGCTGCCCTACCGCTTTACAACGCGGATCCCATCAATGGGACAATTTTCGCCGAGAATCTTTTTTTTCTCGGTGCTGCTTGTGCAGAGGCGTGGTGGGCGTCGCTCCACATGGAGCGGATGCGTTTCGCTGATTTTTGTCAGAAGCGCGAACTCGAAAGAGCCCGTGACGATTTGGCGGACCTTGATCAAGCCAAGTCACGCTTCAGTTCCAATGTCCACCATGAACTTCGAACGCCGCTCACTCTGATTCTCGCTCCCTTGGATGCCTTGCGGAGCGGTGATCTAGGCGCCTTGCCCGAGACTGTTCAGAAGACCCTTTCGACAATGCATTCGAATGGTCGAAGGCTCCATAAGATGATCAACAACCTTCTCGACTTGTCTCGCATTGAGAGTCATGAGTTTGTTGTGGTGCGGCGTCTGCTCGACGTGCGAGCGCTGATCGATGATTTGGTCGCCGGTGCGCAGCCTATGGCGGATCGCAAGAGAATCGACTTGAGGGTTCAAGGCCTTGACGATTTACCGCAGATTCATGCAGACCCGGAGGCGCTTGAGAAAATTTTCGTCAACCTCCTAGGGAATGCGTTGAAATTTACTGAGGAAGCCGGGCGGATCGATGTCGAAGCCCGTGGGTTGGATGGAGGTCTCGAGGTCCGGATCAGCGATGACGGCATCGGGATTCCGCAGAATAAGTTGGATACTATTTTTGATCGATTCGCCCAGGTCGATGCATCGGCGACTCGGCGGTTTGAAGGGACAGGAATCGGACTCTCCCTCGTTCGAGAAATGGTCGAGAGGCATCAGGGCTGGATCCGCGCGGAGAGCGATGGTCCGGATCAAGGAACGACTCTGATGATGTGGCTGCCGGTTGGGCAGCCTGATGCCGCTGCAGACGAAGAAGTGATGCTGACAGAAGAGGGTGAGCGTCAGACTGTGCGGAACGCGATGGAATCGGTCCGCGCTGATCTTCAGATGTCAGACAGTGAAGGCCCGGGATTGGACTTCCATCAGGATATGAAACGGGCGGCCGATCGATGGTCGGACGAGAACGGTGAAGCGGCTGCCGAAAGCTCTGAACCCAAATGGGTCAATGCGCCAGAGATTCTGATCGCCGAGGACAATCCCGATATGCGCTCCTTGTTGGCGACCTTGATCGGCCAGGAGTTCCGGGTCAGAACCGCGAGAAATGGTCGCGAGGCCCTTGAGAAACTTGAAGAGCGGCTTCCCGATCTCTTGCTCTCGGACGTGATGATGCCAGAGATGTCGGGTCTCGAGCTGTGTCGTGAGGTCAAGCAGAATCCAGCCACGCGCGCTTTGCCTGTCGTGCTCGTCACTTCCAAAGCCGAGCGCGATATGAAAATCGAAGGCTTGGAGCTGGGTGCGGATGATTACGTCACCAAGCCCTTTCACCCACGCGAGCTGATGGCTCGGGTTCGTTCATTGGTTCGCGTAGTCAGTCTTCAGAAGCAGTTGTCACTTCGCAATGCTTCACTCGAATCGGCTCTCGATGAACTCAAGCAGGCCGAGGTTCAACTGGTTCAGTCGGAGCGATTGGCGGCGGTCGGCGAACTGGCTGCGGGAATCGCACACGAAGTGAACAATCCGGTCAATTTTGCCTTGAATTCGGCACGGACTCTCGAGGTCGCCGTTCAGGACATTCGAGCCGCCGTGGAGGAATCGGGCTCAGGGGCGTGCTCGTCTTCCCAGCCTGCTGCTGCCTCGGTTGAGGAGATTGCGTCAGACGTGGTAGAGCTGGCCGAGATTATCCGCGAAGGACTGAGCCGAACAGCTTCCTTGGTGGGGGACCTGCGGGATTTTTCCTCTCCTGGTCGATGGGGAGCCCAGGTTCCCGGGGTTCAGGTTGAGAAGGGATTGCGGTCCACGCTTCAGCTCGTGAGACACGACTTGGAGAAGCGGGGCGCAGATGTTCACATTTCCATCGAAGAGGGATTGCCGTCGATCGTTGGGGACCTCAGTGGACTCAATCAAGTTTTTCTCAATCTTCTGAAGAACGCGGGTGAGGCGCTTGGGCCGGCCGGCGGACGAATTGATCTTTCGCTTGAGAGGCGTGGGGGGGACTTGATTGTCGAAGTCTCGGATGAGGGTGTGGGCATTCAGTCCGATCATCTGAAGCGATTGTTTGAGCCCTTCTTTACCACCAAGGAGACCGGTGAGGGGACGGGGCTAGGGCTCTCGATTTCTCGTCGGATTGTGGCGGCTCACGGCGGCCGCATTGAGGTCGCCAGCGCTTCGGGCGAGGGAACTTGTTTTTCAGTGCAGTTGCCCATTTCTCGGGAAGAGGGCGGAAAACCCATTGAGGGACGATAGGGGTCAGCGCTTTCAGGTAGATGAGAGCCCCGCCATGCTTGGTAGACTCCCGGGGTGGCCGAGAAAAAAATAAGTTCGAAGAAGTCCCAGTCGCAGCCCGGGAAAAAGAAAGCGGCGCGCAAGAAGTCGGTCCGAAAAAAGACCGCTCGGCAAAAAGCCGGCGCACGAAAACGCTTGCGCATCAGCGATCAGCAGCGTGGATTGTCCGCTGACCAGATCGCACTTTCCTTGGATACACCGGAACTGTCGGCGCTTCGGCAGGCCGTTCAAGACGCGGGGGGGGCGCCGATCGGTGCCTACCGCGAGCCTCTTTCGGGGCGGCCGATTCTCGTGGCCTCTCTGCCCATCAAAGCGGTCGAGCCCACTCCATTTCAAAGAGATCTCTCCCCGACTCACACGAAAAGACTGTCCCAGAAGATCGAGGAAAGCGGATTATTCCTCGATCCGATCATTGTGGTGCAGGGGGAGAAGGGTCGATTCTGGACCCCCAACGGTCGACATCGGTTGGCCTCCGCCAAGGTTCTCGGCTTGCAGCAGATCACCGCCTTGATCTCGCCTGAGGAAGACCTGGCCTTTCGGATCTTGGCACTCAATACAGAGAAGGCGCACAACCTGAAAGATCGGAGCCTGGAGGTGATTCGCATGGCTCAGACTCTCGCCGTGCGAAGCAAGAGAGCGAAGGAGTCGGACTTTTCCTCCGAATTCGAGGCGCCCGAGTTGCTGACCCTCGGTTTGGTTTACCTCGAAAGCGGCCGTTTTGCTGGAGGCGCATACAGTCCACTGCTGAAGAAAGTTGACCGATTTAGCGAGAAGACTTTGGGGGCAAGCCTCAAGGAGCGGGCCAACTGGGCCAAGCGTTTTCTTTCGATTGATGCAGAGGTGAAGCGCATCATTGAGGAACTGCAGCAACGTGGTTTTCGAAGCCCCTACCTCCGGAACTATGTCGTGGCCCGGATCAATCCCGTTCGATTCCACCGGGCGAAAAAGGGCGAGACGGAACCGCCCATGACCGTGCCGGCTGCATTGATGCGAATGAAGTCTGCCGCGCGGCGGTTTGATACCCAGAGCGTCCGAGATTCAGACGTGGCGCTCGTGGCTTCGGTCAGTTCTGGGAGCGATTGAGTGGCGACCGCGAGGCGATCATTGACTTTGATTCGCCATGGAGCGGCGGTGAACGAAGCTCCGGGCCGTCGACCGGATTTCGAGCGGGAGTTGTCGCCCCGTGGAACAGAGGAGGCGAAGTGGGTCGGAAAAATCCTCGCCGCCCGGCCAGACTCACTGGGTCGATTGCTTTCGAGTACGGCGCTTCGGGCGCGGCAGACTACCCGTGAACTGATTGCCGCACTCGACGTGGCTCCGGATTCTATTGAATGGACAGAGAGACTGTATGGAGCCGCTCCCCAAGACTTGATCGATTGCCTCGATGCTTTGGAGCCCACGGTTTTTCATGTGGCTTTGGTCGGCCACAACCCGGGCCTCTCGCAGCTTGGGTCTCATTTGTCTCGGGAGGCGAATTTTTTTCTGCCGACTTGCGGTCTGGCTCGTTTCGAATTGGAACTCGACGGCTGGCCGATGCTGGGGCCGGATTGTGTCCAGCGCTTTGAGTTCGCACGGCCCGCATGAGGGGCCTGGGACGCACAAGAAGAGTCACCGTTTCCGGTGAGTGGGGCGCGATTGCAGGGCGTCGGTTCATTCAACGCGTTTAAGGAGATCAGGTATGTCGGCCGAATTGGAATTTTTCTTCGACTATGGGAGTCCCTTCAGCTTTATTGCCCAGAGTCAGTTGGCGGGCCTCGTCGAGCGAACCAGAGCTCGGGTCATCTATCGGCCCATGTTGCTTGGCGGTGTCTTTAAGGCCACAGGCAACCGCTCGCCTGCGCTTGAACCGGTTGAGTCCAAGCGCGCCCATGGCAGCCTTGATATGGCGCGTTGGGTCGATTTTTATGGGATCGATTTCCGCTTCAATCCCCACTTCCCGATCAATACCCTATTTCTGATGCGTCAGGCTCATGCGGCGATTGAGCAGGGCGTATTTGAAGCCTTTCATGCGGCGGTTTGGCCTGCCTTTTGGGTCGAATCCTTGGATCTGGGGGATCCCGATATCTTGGCCGAAGTGTTGAACCGGTCGGGCCTTGATGGGGCCGGTCTCGCCGAGCGAGCATTGGCCCCAGAGGTCAAGGCCGCGGTTCGCGCGACGACGGACGAGGCCGTGAGCCGAGGTGCATTTGGGGCGCCCACGTTTTTTGTGGGCGATCAAATGTTCTTTGGAAATGATCGCTTGCTTTTTGTTGAACGCGCCCTGAAGACAGGCTGAAGTCACGACGGGCACTAGACTCGTTTGACTGCTTTATAGACGGGTTGAAGATCTTGTCCGGCGGTCTGAAAGAAATCTTCGTCGAGCGAGTCGAGGGACCACTCGATGCGTTCGGTGATGTTGATTTCATGCGGATGGGTCCAGAGCGCCAATTTGCGCCCATTGAAGCTCACGATTTGCGCATTCAGCGCCTGAGCCGCATCACTGGCCATGAAGACCAGCACCCGGGCAATGTCAGCAGGATCGCCCAGGCCCAATTCTTCGGGAGAGGGCAGGGGGCGTCCTTCTTTTTCCGCCAGAGCCTGGTTTCGTTCGAGGATCACCTGAGTCATGTCCGTCAGGGCCAGTGGCCATAGGGAATTGCTGCGGATTCCGTAGCGTTCGAGCTCGAAAGCCCAACATCTCATCATGCTTGCGACGCCCGCCTTAGCGGCCGCATAGTTGGTCTGGCCGACCGGCCCGGTGAAGGCGGACCCGGAGATGATGTTGATAATGTGTCCTCCGCCTTCCTTCATGGCACGAGCAGCCGCTCGGCTGCAGGCCCACGTGCCTCGGAGATTGACGGCGATCACGTCATCGAATTCCTCGTCAGTCATTCGCATCAGAGTCCGATCACGGACCGTCCCAGCATTGTTGACCAAAACATCGACGCCGCCCCACGACTCACAGCAACGGGCGATGAGTCGGTCGGCGACCGGGGTTTCAGCGACGGAACCCAATTCAGAAAGGAATTCCCCCCCGGCGGCTTCGATGAGATCACCTGTTTCCGCGAGTTTTTCGGAATGGGTGCCATTGATGACCACCCGCGCGCCGGCCTCCGCCAAGGCTACTGCGAAGGCTCTTCCGAGTCCCCGAGAGGCGCCGGTGACGACGATTCGCTTACCTTCAAGGCGTTTGGACATCGGTTGACTCCTTTTTGATCTGTTTGGATTCGATGGCTCGAAAGCTCTGGGGGGAAGGTCCCGAGGCCGGTCAGGATACTCGCTCATTAGGGCCTTGCTGCGAGAATGATCTGCGATCGGTAGGCTGTCCCCCCGGCCGCTCGGAGCGGTCCTAAAAGGAGCAAATCCCGTGGTCCAATCCGAGGCTTCCTTTGATATCGATGGGCTGCTTGAAGCCGCCCGATCCCAGGCCGGCCAAGACGACTTCGGAGATGGTCGCTTCCGAGAGGGGCTTCGTGTTTTCTGCGAAATGCTCGAGGGTCAAGCAGGTTTGACCGAGAAGGGGCGAAAGAGCAACCACGCCCGCTTGGTTCGCCTTCTCAGTACGCGACTCAATGTCGAAGCAGCTTTCGCCCGTCATCCTGAAATTCATGACCAAAACATCGGCCGCCCGCTCTTTCTGACGGGTCTGCCTCGAACAGGGACGTCGGCAACCTTCAATCTTCTGGGAATGGATCCCGCCGCACGTCCTCTTCTGTTGTGGGAAGGGACTTTTCCCGACCCGCTTGAAGGCTTGCCGGCTGATGCCGAAGATCCGCGGCACCTGGCCATGAGAGATCATTTTGCTCGGGTTCGGGAGAAAAATCCTGATTTCACCAAGATCCACTATGCGGATGCAGACACCCCGGAAGAATGCGTGATCCCGATGGCCTTGACCTTCGAGAATGTCCACAACGGAATTGAAGTTTTGATCGAACCCTACGCGTCATGGTTTCGTGAGGTCGACAAAAAGCCGCAGTACGCCTACTACCGAGAGCTCCTGAAGATGTTGGATTGGCAGCGTCCGGGGGATCGGTGGCTATTGAAATCTCCGGCTCATCTCTGGGCCCTCGATTCGATCGTGGATGTTTTTCCCGATTGCGGTGTGATTTTGACCCATCGCGATCCCATCGAGGCGATTGCTTCCTATTGCAGCATGATGGAGACGCTCTTGGCTTCGCAGGGGTTCTCGGCCCAGTCAAACCTTGGCCCGACCGTTCTCGATTTTTGCGCCACGTCCCTTGAGCGCGGCTATGCGGTCCGGGATGGGGGCGATCCGAAACGCTTTATCGACCTTCGATTTGCGGATTTTGTCGAGGATTCGATGGCAGCGATTCGCCTGATTTATCGACACTTCGAGCTGGAACTGACTACGGAAGCTGAGCGCTTGATGCAAGGGTATTTGAAGGACAATCCGCGCGGCAAGCATGGCACGCATGAATATGATCTCGGCCGATATGGTTTGACGGAAGACCGGGTCCGCGACCGTTTGGGCTGGTACATCGACCGCTTCGAATTAGGCGCTTGACGAGTGGCCCAGGAGATCTATTGAGCCGAGGTTTGACCCTTTTTAATGCCTCTTTGGGTCGGGTTCTCGCTGGGTGGGTTTGGCCTAGACTCCGGCTGTGCTGATTCTTCTTTTCATCGGAGCAGGCCTAGCGATTTGGTTGGGGCTTCGAATTGCTCGAGCATTCGATCAATCGCACCTAGCGCGGCTTGACGGCTTCCATTCGTCGCTTGCGGCGGACCCTCGGAAGGTCGTGGTGTGTCTCGGTGACAGCCTCACTCACGGCAACGTGAGCTACGACTATGTTCATGCGCTGGCGGGTCGTCTAGAGCCCAGTGGCTACACAGTGCTCAATGCCGGTCTCAATGGCGATTTGGCCTGGAACGTGCTCGAGCGTATGGATGTGGTGCTGAAGGGGGCGCCGAGCTTCGTAGTCTTGCTGGTGGGGACTAACGACGCACGAGCGTGCGAAAGCGAGTGGGCTGCGGGGGGCTATGTCAAGCGCAAGAAGCTGCCCCAGATTCCAGACGCCGCTTTTTTTGAGGACCATTACGACGCGATTCTAGAGGCCTTGGCCGCTTCGGAAAAGACTCAGGCCATTCTCGTCACACTGCCGCCGCTGGGTGAACGCCTGGGCGAGCCCATCGATGTCCAAGTCGAGCAGTTCAATGGCTTGATTCGCGGCCAAGCGGAGCAACGGGGTTTGCCCTGTATCGACTTGAACGCATCATTGTTGACCTTGATCCGAGAGGTCGAGAACCCAGAAGCA
>NHEP01000099.1 GCA_002171515.1 bacterium TMED88
GTAATGCTCAAGGGCCAGAATAGGGCTGCGGCTGGCGCCCCGACCCATTGTCATTTCGGCCAGTAGGATGGGGAGTCCCACAAGCAAAGTGAAGATCAGATACAGAGCGACAAAGGCCGCGCCCCCTTTTTCTGCGGTCAGGTAGGAGAATCGCCACATGTTGCCAAGACCCACCGCGGAACCCACCGCAGCGGCCACAAAGCCGAAAGAAGTGCTCCATTGCTCGCGCGTTGCGTTGGCCATCTCTTCCCCTCACTGGACGGACGGGCTCTTAAGCTGAAAACCCAACCGTTCTCGACACCTTTGCTTGGGCAGCGTCAACGGATCACACCGAATGATCAAGGACCGAGCGAGTGCGCCCCCTCGCGGGCAAGCGCCGGCAACTGCTTGAAGTCGGGGTGATCGGCTTGGTGGCGAAAACGGTGGGCCCAGAGAATCTCCGCACCGCGAACCCAGAAAAGCCCCGGCATGCGCAAGATGTCGCCCGAGCGTTCTCCGGGCGAGTGCCCTTTCGCCCGCGCCCGAGGAGTTGAGAGCAGTGCTCGAGGGCCGAAAATTTGTAAGAAATTGCCCTGGTTCACGCCAAAATCTTCGTAAAATTTCTGTTCGGCGTCCGCGATGGCTCGAACGTCTGGCCAATCGCGACGCAAGAATGCCCTTCCCTCTGTCGGTGTTCCCTGAAAGAAAAAAAGGACCTTGGGGTAATCCGGATCCGCTTCCTTTGCGGCACGAATGTCGGCAACCATCTCTCGGCAGAAGATGCAACCAAAGTGGCGGAGAAAGACGAGGAGCGACTCGGATTCGCCAATTTGATCGGCCAAAGTTCCGGGCATTAAGTTCACTCCGCTGACAACACGTGACAGCGATGCTTCAGAAACACGAGCCAAAATCTCCTGCTCCCCCAATGCAAACCGTAAGTGTAGCGAGGATCCTCCTGGGCCCCCAACGACCCTCACTCAGCCTTGAGTGAGGCCGGACCAAGCGCCAAGTTCTTCCTATGCTTCAGGTCCAAGGGCCGCATCCGGGCACCCAGGTCAGTGCAGCTTCATGACGCAAGAGGACGATAGACGTGCGCTCACTCAGAGACCTCAACCATACCCTGACACGAATCGACCGGCGGGGTTACGCGGCGTATCGCGACCTGCGCGGGGAGTACGATCTCGGTGACCTCACGCTTTGCATTGACCACGTTCAGTCTGACCCGTTCGCAGCGCCTTCTCGAATTCGGATCCGACTTGACCCAAGCGAAGCCGCCCTGCCCTCATCCCTGATGACCCCAGGTATTCGACGGATCGCCCTCGCAGATTTCCTCGCTCGAGGAGTCTGGTCTTGCATTTCGGGAGGGCACTTCTGGCGGGATCCGAGACAGCGAAAGCCTTCCTGGGGCCAGGGTCGGAGCGGCTTGATTACCCTTGATGCGGGAGGCCAAGAGGTTCTGGAACGCAGCGCCATCGTGCTCACGAGGGAATGCGTTGAGGCCCGGCTTGAAATCGGCTTGCCTGCCCAGGGCAGAAGAGTCCTGGCTGATGCTGCCAAAGAGATCCTCATCGAACACTTGCCCCAGATCGCCCGAAAAACCTTGTGCTGGCCGCAGATCGATGAGTCGGCTGCTCAGCATCATGTCGAAACCGTGGAGAATCAGGAACACATTCGAGGTTGGCTGGCGGATCAAGGCCTCATGGCCTTCGTGGCGAACGGGTCGATCCTGCCCCGAGAGAGTGGCGTGAGCGATCGTCCCATGGCGAGCTCGCAGGCGGTCGCCTTCCAGTCGCCTGAGTCGCTGCAGGTCGAGGCCCCTCTGCTCAATCCGATCGCGCAGCCTGACGGAAAACACTCATCAATCTTTGGCCTTGGGATTCCGACGGGCGTGAACTTGGTTGTGGGCGGGGGATACCATGGAAAATCAACACTCTTGCACGCGCTCGAATCCGCCGTTTACCCCCACTTGCCCGGCGACGGACGTGAGTATGTCGTTTCCAATCGAGACCTCGTCAAAATTAGGGCAGAAGATGGTCGAGTCATCACCGGCGTTGATATTCACGGCTTCATCGACCAGCTGCCGCAGCCGCCACACCGAACGCGGGTCGGCGAACCGCTTCGAACGCACTTTTTCTCGACAGCGGACGCCAGCGGGTCCACCAGCCAAGCGGCGGCCCTCGTCGAAGCCATCGAGTCGGGTGCCTCTGGAATTCTCCTCGACGAAGACACGTGCGCAACAAACTTCATGGTGCGCGACGCCCGGATGCAAAAACTAGTTCACCGAGATCACGAACCCATCACACCACTCGTCGATCGAGTTCGCGAAATCTATGAGCGCTGGGGCGTCTCAACCCTGCTCGTGATGGGAGGCAGCGGGGATTACTTTGAGGTGGCAGACACAGTCATCCGGCTCCAGGAATATGAAGTGGAGCACGTCACCCAAGAAGCCCGTGAGATCGCCGCCCAATCACCAAGTGGTCGTACTAACGAGGTCCGTGAACCCCTGACGCAAATCCCATCTCGAAACCCCCTCGCCTCGTCAATCAATGCCTCTAAAGGCCGAAAGCGGATCAATATCGCCGCGAAAGAATCGGGAACGCTTCAGTTTGGCGAAGCCCAAGTCGACCTGCGCCAGCTGCCGCAAATCGTAGAAAGCAGCCAGACTCGAGCGATCGGACTGGCGATCTACAAAGCGAGCCTCCAGTTCATGAACCGTGAGGCCAAGCAGGCGACGAACCCCGACGGCTCACTGTCAAAGATTCTTGATCGAATCGAAGAGGCACTTGACGAAAACGGCCTCGACTGGCTTGAGGCCAGCGATCGAGAGGGCCCGACCCGACGGTTTTATCCCGGTCGAGTCAGTCGCCCACGGCGACATGAAATCGCAGCCGCTCTGAATCGCATGCGGGGTCTCAAGGTGGCTCCCCCGGTCACCAGCCCGCCATCTCTGCCTGTCGACGGCGATGCTCGCCGGGATGACCCAGAAACGCCCGATCAAACATGGCCCGCTTGAACCAAATTTGAACGTCACACTCCCAGGTAAAGCCGATGCCACCATGCGCTTCCACCGCATTTCGCGCCACGTCCATGTAGCGATCGGTGATATGCGCCTTGGCGACCGCAGCAATCCGCTCAGACTCATCCTTGACATGGTCTTGCGCATAAGCGGCGTACCAATACAGCCCGCGCCCGGGTTCCACATCCAGCGCCATACTGGACAACTGGTGCTTGAGAGCCTGAAAATGACCAATTTTGACGCCGAACTGTTCTCGGGTCTTGGCATATTCCACACTCATTTCCAGCAATCGAGCTGACCCCCCGAAGGCATCCGCCGCGAGCAGTACGCACCCCACGTCATGCAGCCGGCGCGCCACCTCAGGGTCGTCCGCCAGCAGTTCACAGGGTGTTTGGTTGAACTGAAGAGCCACCAGGCGCCGAGTGAGATCTGCCCCATCGACTCTTTCTCTCGATACACCGGAAGCCTCAGCTTCTACGACGCCCAGCCGGCTCCCTGCCAGACCGACCACGTATAAATCAGCTTGGTGACCCCCGGTCGCAAAGGCTTGTTCGCCAGAAATGCTCTCGCCCGACTCAATCTTCCACTGATTACTTGCCCAGCCCCCTTCGGCGTCGGCAATTGAAACGGCGCCAACGCGCTCTCCGCTGGCCAGCGCCGGCAACCATTTTTGCTTCTGTGCGTCACTGCCGCCCCGAACAATGGCTTCGATCGCCAGGGCATGTCCCAGGAAAGGACCTGGGGCGGCGTGATATCCCATCGTCTCGGCGACCACAGCCAGATCGAGAGTTTCGAGTCCGGCGCCCCCAAAATCCTCAGGGACATTCAGCCCCAGAATTCCCAATTCGGCCATGCTCTTCCAGAGCGCTTCATCGAACCCTGTATCGCTATCGAAAACTTCTCGAAGGCGGGTCACGGGGCATTCATTGGCCAGAAGTTGGCCGACTGTTTCTTGCAGCATCTGCTGCTCTTCCGTCAAGTCGAAATTCATTTACCCGAACTCCTGTCGGCTGCGGCGTCCCGAGGCAGTCCCAATCCACGCTCTGCAATTACATTTCTTTGGATGTTGGCCGTGCCACCCGCAATGGCGATTCCCAGGGAGTACATGTACTGCCCGATCCAGCCTTGAGCCGACGAGGATCTCTGGCCGAGTTCGGCCCCGCCTGCGGAAAGCAGCCCCTCGTCTCCGATCAGATCCATGGAAAGCTTGGCTGTTTGGTGTCCAATTTCGGTTGAGAAAAGCTTCATCATCATATTGATGATGCCCGCGTCTTCACGCTTTGAATCTTTTGTGAGCTGTCGATACCCCGAGTATTGATGAGCTTTCACGTAGCCCTCGAGCACTGCGAGCCGCTCCCGAATCGTCTCATCTTCGATCGCCGGACGCCCCGCGATCTTCGTTTCCTTGGCCAACTTCACAAGCCCTGCGAATGATGCGCCCGTCTGCTGGGCGGCTCCGATCGAATTTCGCTCATACTTGAGAGTCGTCCGAGAGACCAACCATCCCTCGCCCCGCTTCCCAACGATCCAATCCTCGGGCGTTCGGACGTCATTCAGGAAAACCTCGTTGAAGTCGGCACTCCCCGTCATCATTCGAAGCGGGCGGACATCAATCCCGGGCTGCTTCATATCGATGAGGAGGTACGAAATCCCTGCATGTTTCTGAGCATCGGGTTCGGTTCGGACGAGACAAAACATGTAGTCCGCCAGGTGGGCCCCGCTGGTCCAGATCTTCTGCCCGTTGATCATCCATTCCCCATCAATCAATTCACCCCGGGTCTTCAAGCTGGCCAGGTCACTCCCCGACCCAGGCTCGCTATATCCCTGGCACCACGTGATCTCTCCGGTGATGGTCGGGCGGACAAACTTTTCTTTCTGCCACTCAGTCCCCCTCTCAAGCAGCGTCGGGACCAGCATCATGGTGCCGATGCCTCGGGCCTCAAGGGGGGCCCACCGCTTCCCAAACTCTTCGCGGATCACCTGCCCCTTCAAAACGTCGGGAGGCTGCTCTGAGCCACCGTATTGTTTGGGGATGCTGCGATAGAGATAGCCCCGTTCGATCGCACGTTCCCGAAAAACCGCGGCGGCTTTTTCAAAAGGCCAATCCTTCTCCTCGCCTTTCAGCGGCCAGTTCTCGTCCAAAAACTGGGCCACCTCTTGACGAAAATCTTCCATTTCGGTGCCGTAATTTAAATCCATATCTTCCTCCTGATGGTCCAGGCCTCTTCTCGAACACGAAGTCTAGACAGCGACGGAGCAAGCAGCCAACCTAAAGCGGGCTCGACCCGGGCATGCCCTGGGGTCCCGAAGGGGGCGCTCCCGAGAGCGCCCCTTAGAGACCCTGGAAAGCCGATGCCATCAGGTCGGTCTGCTCGGCGCGGTGTACGCGCATTGAACCGGCCGCCGGACTGGCAGCGGGTTCTCGGCCTGCGTAACGAAGCGGCACCGAATCGGGGAGGAGTGCATCCAAGCGGTCCCGGACGAAAGACCAAGCGCCCATGTTTGACGGCTCCTCTTGAACCCAAACACATTCCTTGAGGTTCGGGTAGCGAGGGATCAGATCGCGGAGGATCGCCTCGGGCCAGGGGTAGAGCTCTTCGATTCGAACCAGGGCCGCGCGGCTCGGGTCGGGCCCGAGACGAGAAGATCTTTCCTCGAGGAGGTCGTAATAGACCTTTCCGAAAGACAGCAAAAGCCTCTCGGTCTTGACCGACGACTTCGCGGCCACCGTGTCATCGATCACCGGCTGAAAGCGACCCTGGGTCAGATCTTCCACCATCGAGGTCGCAAAGGGTGCCCTCAGCAGGCTCTTGGGGGTAAAGATCACCATCGGTGCGCGATACCCACGGCTCATCTGCCGACGCAGCACATGAAAATACTGGGCTGGGGTCGTGCAGTTAACGACCTGCAGGGAGTCCTCCGCGCAGCACTGGAGGAATCTTTCGATTCGAGCGCTTGAGTGCTCGGGACCTTGACCCTCATAGCCGTGAGGTAACAACATGACGAGGCCACTCATTCGGCCCCACTTCACGTGTGCCGATGAAATAAACTGATCGATGATCACCTGGGCCCCGTTGGCGAAGTCACCAAATTGGGCCTCCCAGAGAACCAGCGTATTCGGCTCAGCGAGGCTGTAGCCGTACTCAAAGCCCAAAACCGCCGCTTCGGAAAGAAGACTGTCGTAGACCTCGAAGCGCGCTTGCGTACCTGAAAGATGATCCAGGGGCGCATACTCCTCCCCGCTTTCTTGATCGGTGAGCACCGCATGGCGATGACTGAAGGTACCGCGAGAAGAATCTTGTCCGGAAAGCCGGACCGCGGTGCCCTCAAGAAGCAAGCTTCCAAACGCGAGGGCTTCTCCCGTCCCCCAGTCGATGGGCGCACTGTCGGAAACCGTCTTTTGGCGTCGCTCGACCAGTGCAGCCAACTTCTTATGAACATGAAAATACGGAGGTAGGTTGCCGAGACCGGTTGCGATCTCGGAGAGACGATCCAGTGAAACCGCGGTATCCGGGGACTCGCTTGGCCGGGTCCGCGAAAAGCCTTGCCAAGGGCCATTCGGCTCATAGGGCTCATCGGGCCCCGCCGGCTGAGACTGGCTTTCGTCGTACGCAGCCTGCAACCGGCCCGCGATTTTTCCTTCGACCGACTCAACGCCGGCCGCATCCAAGACAGACCTCTCGATCAAGGCTTCGGCGTAGATCTTTCGAACGGACGGGCGCGATCGAATTTTTGAATAAAGACGGGGTTGGGTAAAAGCCGGCTCATCCCCCTCATTGTGGCCGTGTCGGCGATAGCAAACGAGATCAATGACAACGTCGTCGCCGAATCGCTGTCGGTACTCGAGCGCCAAGCGGATACAGTGAATCGCCGCCTCGGGATCCTCGGCGTTCACGTGAAAGATGGGCACCTGAATCATTTTTGCTACATCGCTGCAGTACAGCGTTGAGCGCGCTTCAGCCGGAGTCGTCGTGAAGCCGATCTGGTTGTTGATGATGAGATGAACGGTCCCGCCGGTCGAATACCCTCTCAACTGCGAAAGATTCAGCGTCTCGGCCACGATACCTTGGCCGGCAAAAGCGGCATCCCCGTGCAAAAGCACCGGAAGAATGCTCTCCCCCTCGGCATCCCCCGCCCGAACTTGCTTGGCTTTGGCCCGCCCAACAACCACTGGATTCACAGCTTCAAGGTGCGAGGGGTTTGAGGTCAGCGTTAAATGAATCCGTTCGCCCGTGCGAACAAAACGATCGGTCGAAAAGCCTTTATGGTACTTAACGTCTCCTGAGCCAAAGGGGGAACTCAGCAGAGGGTTGTCGGCGAATTCGGAAAAAATCGCCGCGTAAGACTTGTCCAGAACGTTGGCCAAGACATTCAGGCGACCCCGATGAGACATTCCGAGAACCACTTCACGAATCCCCAGGCCCGGAGCGCTTTCAACGATCGCATCCAGCATGGGAATCGCCGTCTCGGCCCCCTCAAGCGAAAACCGCTTTTGGCCCAAGAATTTAGTATGCAGGAATCGTTCGAAGGACTCTGCCTTCACCAAGCCCTCTAAAATCCGTTCTTGATCGGGAGGGCTTAAGCTCGGAATATTTTGGGTTTCCTCCATCGTTTCTCGAAGCCAGGCTTTTCGTCCAGGATCTTGAACGTGGGTGTATTCAGCGCCAATCGTCCCGCAGTAGGTCCGTCGCAGCCGCTGCAAGATGGACTCCAGGCTCTGAACCACATCGCCGGGCAGGTCTCCCGTGATAAACATCTCTTCCATGTCTGTCGCGCCGAATCCATAGTGGGCCGGATCCAATTCCGGGAAGTAATTCGACTGGCCGCCAAGCGGATCCGTATTGGCGATGCGATGACCCCGCGCCCGGTAAAAGTGGATCAAACGCAAAACCCGGGCATAACGATCGGCCCGCTGAAGATCGCCCATCGATTCTTCTCGTGAAACATGGCCATTGCGCGCCAAGCGCCGATCCGATGTCTCACGGGTGGGCTGGGAAACGGACTCTGGGCCCGGAGTCGATGGGACAGGCGCTTCGGCCTCGCCTACAAACGCCGCCGACCAGCTCGGATCTACAGCCCCCGGATCGGCTTGGAAGTGATCGTGAATTTCTTCGACGAAACCCGCATTGATCCCATACTCGGGATAGTAAGGGGACGCCGGCGGACGAGGCTCGTCCTGCTCCTCAGCCTGATCGGTTTCCGTCGCCTGACCGCGATGCGGTCCACTCATTTTTTCTCGCGTCATGGCTTGCCGCCCTCGCCCTCGGGATCTCCATTGCGCCCCCGAGATAGTAACCGCCATCGGCAGATCGGCCGGACCACTCGACCCCTGAAAATTCGGCCTGATCGGTTTCAGGCAGTGAGTGAGCGCCGTCAGTCTTGGACCAAGAAACGGTCGAGCACCTCTAGGACGGATGCCGGTGCCTCCATCGGAATCAAGTGACCCGCATCGATCTTTTCGAGATGACCGTTTTCCATCGTGGCCACGAGCTGCTCGAAAACCGCCCGGGAAAAGTTTCCCTGGGTGGCCCAGACCAAAAGGACCCTGGCCGATAGACCTGAGAGAGTCTGAAAAACATCGAAACCACCCGAATGTGAGAAAATCGCCGCTTCAGCCTCGGGGCTGCATTTCAACTCGACTCCACCCTCTTCGCGCTCTCGGAGCCCTTCTGCGCAGTACAAGTCCAAGGCCTCGGCGTCCCAAACCTTAAAGAAATCCCGGGCGGAGAAGTGATCCCGGGCGGCGGCTCGACTCGGCCATTCAAACCGCCGCCGCCGTGCCCGCTCGGCCATCAGCAAGCCTGCTGAGGGGGGCGCCTCCGGATCCCCTTGCCCCACGGCCGGAATCACGGGGTCGAGGGCGAGCACCCTTTCGAAGAGCCCTGGCCTTTGCGCCTCGGCGGAGAGCAGCAAGGTGCCCCCAAAGGAATGACCGAGTCCCAGCCCCAGTTTCTGCGCCCCGGTTTCCGCAAGCAAAGTCTCGGCGACTCCGCGCGCATCTTTCACCATTTCACGCCACGAATAAGCCGACGGATCCGGGTGACCGGGGGGCGGCGGCGAATCCCCCGCCCCCCGGGCATCCATGGCCACCACTCGAAAGCGTGGGCGGAGGGCTTTGGCGAACGGGGCCCACATTCCGGCACAAAATCCGTTGGCGTGGTGGAGCAAGGCCAGGGGGCCATCCCCGCCCCAATCCTGCAGCGCGATGTCGACCCCGGTCTCGGGTAATGAGATTTTCCGACGCACGACATCACCCGGCACCATATTTTTCGCCCCTCACTCGTCTTCGTCTCTCGCCCGCCGCATTGAATCCCAGGCAGCGCCGCTTTACGCCGTCCGCCGCGAGAGGCGGTACGCTCTCGCTGTGGTCACCCATCTCGCCAACGAGGCATCAGGCCTGCGATCTCGCATTCTAGCCAATCTCTCCGGCTTTGAGCGCCGCACTCATCGAGACGCCGACCTGACCCCGGCAGCGGTTGCCGTGATGATCGTGCTGGACGCACTTCACCCGGATCCGTGCTTCGTCATCACACGAAGAACCAGCAAGCTGCGTCAACATCCAGGCCAGTGGGCGCTTCCGGGCGGACGCTTGGACGAGGGAGAAGACCCCAACTCAGCGGCCCTTCGCGAAACCCACGAAGAACTGGGGGTACGCCTTGGCCCAAACGCGATCTTGGGTCTTCTAGACGACTATCCGACCCGGTCCGGTTATATCATCACACCCGTCGTCGTCTGGGGCGGCTCCGGCCTAAAGATGAAACCCAATCCGGATGAAGTGGCCGCGGTCTACTCGGTGCCCCTGGCCGACCTCGAACGCCCCGAGGTTCCACGCCTTCGAACCATCGAAGAGAGCGACCGACCGGTGATTTCGGTCCCCATCCCGATGCTGGAGGCCAATATCCACGCGCCGACCGCCGCCATTCTTTACCAGCTGCGGGAAGTCGCCCTCCATGGCCGCGCCACCCGGGTTGACCACTTCGAGCAACCGGTTTTCGCCTGGCGCTGAACCCAGGCCCACATACCCCGACAGCGTCGCTCGGCTGCTAGTGTCCTCGCCGATCGCGATTCCCCTGCGGGTCTGCACTCTCGGGCTCCCCCGCTTCGGAAAGCGGTCGAAGGCACGGGTCAAGAAGAGGAACAAAGCGATGAGCCTGATCCACCTCCTTGGCTTCCCCGCCACGCCGTTCAGCCCGCCGAGGCCGTTTTGACTGAGTCGATCGAAAAACCGGAAGCGAAGACCGGCTCAGGAATCCCCGTACCCAAGGCACGCTGGCGAGATCACGATCATACCCAGGGCTCACTTCTTCGATCCCTTGGGTTGCTCGCCTTACCGATGGTCGGCAGCAGCCTAGTCGGGGGGGTGCTCTTTCAACTCGTTGACCTCAAACTGATCAGCGAGCTAGGCGACCAGGGCATGACGGCCGTCGTGATCACCAACCAGAGCATGCGCCAGATCTATATGGTCTTATTAATGGGCGCAAGTTTTGGAGCCCAGGGATTAATTGCGCGAAGCATTGGCTCGTCCGATCAGGAGAGAGCGGACCATATCGCTGGCCAAACGCTCCTCATGGGAACCTTCCTTAGCGTCGTCGCCGCGGTGATCGGTCTCATCTTCGCTCGCGATCTTCTTTCCCTCATGAACGTTTCCGAAGAAGTGCTCAAAATGGGCGTCCCCTATGTTCGATGGGTATTCGGGCTCAATTTCGGCTTTGTCTTTGTCATCCTCTTCGGCTCACTCCTCGCCGGCGCCGGCGATTCCTCGACCCCTTTCATCATCACCATCGCTCAGACGGGAATCTCTCTCGTCGCAGAATGGATGCTGATCGGGGGCCATCTCGGCGCCCCCGACCTCGGAATCCGTGGCGTCGCCATCGGGTTGGGGGTCGGTCAACTGGTCGCAATCGGGTTGGCGGGCCGTGTCCTCTTCTCGGGGCGTACCCGCGTTCACGTCCGGGCCCGACACATGCGCCCAGACTGGGCGGCCATGCGAAGCATTCTCTCGCTCTCTTGGCCTCCCGCATTCCAGATGCTGGGCGGCTTTCTCGTCACGGTCTTCTTCATCCGCTTGATGGGCGATTTCGGCGGCCGAGCACAAACCGCCTACTCGATCGGGCTTCGTCTCGGAATGATCGCGCCGATGGTTTGCTTTCCCCTGGCCGGAGCCGTTGCGACTCTCGTCGGCCAGAATCTCGGGGCTCGCAATATCCCCCGCGCTTGGCGCGCAATGGGTGTTGGCATCTTGGTTCACGGCGGCGTGATGTGGTCACTCGCCCTGGCGCTCTTCTTTTTTCGGGAGCCCTTCCTCCGGCTCTTCACCCATGACCCCGAAGTGATCGAAATCGGCAGCCGAATGTTGATGTGGCAAGCCGGTCAATTTGCCCTTCTCGCCTTCCTATTCGTTTTTATGCGCGCCCTGCAGGGCGCCGGCGATGTGATCGTCCCCATGGGCATGTCCCTCGCGAGCGCCCTCCTCGTCGCCATCCCCCTCGGCCTTTACCTGTCGGAGGACTACGGAATGGGGCCCGATGGCCTGTTTATCGCCCAGTTCGCCAGCACGGCCCTTTCCACGGTGATCAACGGTGCATACGTTGCCACCGGGCGCTGGACCCGGATGGGTTCTTTAAAGCAAACCCCAGCGGCTTGAACCGTCGGCCAAGATGGCCAACGGCTCTACACGAAGAACGATCCGTTCAATTAGCGGGCTTGCTCACCCATGTGCATCAGCGGCAGAGGCTGAGGGCTCGCCGAGTCCATGAAATAGATCTTCGAAGCGGGGTCTTCACTCATCTTTTTCAAAGCCTCAAGGGCCTGGAGCTGGATATAGGCGGGATTGGTCGAAACGGCGTTGTTCACCGCCTCGATCTCGTAGGCCCGAGCGTCGGCGAGAATTCTCTGCCTCTGCGCTTGTTCCTCAGCCGCCGCGCGTTGGGCTGAGGCTGCAGCCACCTGCTGCTGTTGCTCCGTGCGGAACCGCTCAAGTTCGGCTTTTTGGCGTTCAACCGCTTGTTCACGCTCTTTTTTCTGCTCGATGGCATTGGTGAGAACCGGAGGAAGATTGATGCCGCGAATCAAGACCTCATCGACGATGATTCCCTTCGGGGTCACGAATTCGGAAAGACGCCCTTGGATTTCGACGGCCAAGTTGTCGCGCGTCTCCTCAAGAAAGAAGTCCTCCGCCCGGGCAATTCGTGTCCCCGCCTCTCTCACCAAGGCTCGCACCTTGGGGAGCATGTGGACGGCGACGACCATCGTTTCATCGCCTGTTTCCCGGTACATGAGAGGCGCCATGGATCCGTCCAGCCGATACTGAATACTCATGTCGACCTTGGTGAGCAATTGATCCCGGGTGGGCACCTCGACACCCGCCATTTTGTGGGTCTTTTCACGGACGTCGATATCGCGCCATGTGTAGAGCGGATTGACTGGGAAATGAGGCCCTTCGGAGAAGGGCTTATCGATCACTTCGCCAAAAAAGGAGGCCACTCCGACGTGGCCGGCAGGAACTTGGTGGAAGAGCTGACGGCCAAAAATCAGCAGAAGTAATGCAACGGCCAGAAGAATCGTCAGTTTGGGATTCACGCTTTTCCCCCTTGATCCCCCCGCCAGACGCTGTCTGCGTCTTCTTGAGGAGGATCCGATAGCGGATAGAGAGTATCAAGCCCAGGATCGCGGCGCCCCTTCCCTGAATCCGATTCTTTGGCGAAGCCCTCTCAGGCGATGGCTTTGGATTCTCGCAGTGCTCGAATCCGGTCGGCGGTGAAACCCATGTCCGCGAGAATTTCGTCTGTGTGCTGTCCCTCCGTAGAGGGCGGGCGGCTCAGCTCGGGGACGGTTCGATCAAAGCGCGGCGCCGGCGCGGGCTGAGTCACACCATGAAAATCAACGAAAGTGCCGCGGTGTTTCATGTGGGGATGTTCTGGAGCCTCGTCCATGTCCAAAACCGGAGCAAAACAAACATCTGTACCCTCCATGATCTCCGTCCACTCCGCGCGCGTCTTCGCTTTAAAAATTGCCCCTAGCTTTTCTTTGGAAGGAACCCACTGGGTTCGATCCATCTGGGGCGGCAGATCGTCTCCCGTCAAGCCCGTATGCTTCAAGAGAAGTGCATAGAACTGAGGTTCAATTGAACCCACCGAAACGTATTCGCCGTCGGCTGTCTCGTAGACGTCGTAAAAGTGTGCGCCCGTGTCCAGGAGGTTCTCTCCCCGCTCTCCCCAGATCCCCATTGCTTTAAACGAGTACACCATGGCCATGAGCGATGAGGCGCCATCCACCATCGCGGCGTCAACCACCTGCCCCTGACCTGAGCGACCACTTTCGACAAGAGCGCACGCCATGCCAAAAGCCAGGAGCATGCCCCCGCCTCCAAAATCGCCGACCAAATTCAGCGGGGGGACCGGCGCCTCGCCGCTGCGCCCGATGGCCTCCAATGCGCCCGTCAAGGCGATGTAGTTGATGTCATGGCCAGCCGCCTGTGCGAGCGGCCCCTCCTGGCCCCAGCCCGTCATTCGTCCGAAAACGAGCTTCGGATTGCGAGCCAGACAAACCTCGGGGCCCAAGCCCAGCCTCTCCATCACGCCGGGCCGGAAGCCTTCGATGAGGCCGTCGGCTTTCTCGATGAGTCCCAGAACCGTCTCCACCCCTGCAGGGTTCTTTAAATCGACAGCGACGCTCCGACGCCCCCTGGCCAAAATATCCTTCGGTACCTGCGCCGCCCCGGCTTCCTTGACTCTGTCTGCTCGATCGACGCGGATCACATCAGCACCCATGTCTGAAAGCATCATGCCTGCGAAGGGCCCGGGGCCGATCCCAGCGATCTCGATAATTGTGACTCCAGACAAAGGCCCCATTGAGTTCTCCCTCTCTTCGCATTCGGTTTAAAAAATCTCTGGTACCAGCGCCGTCGCGCATTGCGAGGCCGGGAGAATACCCCAAGCAGGGTAAACTCAGGGGCCCGTCATTCGATCGCAATGGAGAGCGGCGATTCGGGCCCATACAGCGCCTGATAGACGTACAAACTCCGAAGCACGCGCTTTACATATCGGCGCGTTTGGACGTAGGGGATGTTCTCGACCCATTCGTCGTCCTCCGATTTGGCGAAGGACCAGCGTGCAACCGCGTTAGGCCCCGCGTTATAGCTTGCGATCATCGCGGAGGGTCTTGCTGGAAAACGTTCGAATAAATAGTCAAGGTAAGCGCTTCCCAGTGCGATGTTTACGGGCGGTTCAAAGAGTCGCTCGTCTTCGTCCAGCATCGGTAAGCCCGATCGCTCCGCCTGAAGGCGGGCGGTATTGGGCATCAGCTGAAGTAGGCCCATGGCACCGGCCGAGGACATCACCCTCGGACGAAATCCACTTTCTTCTCTCATGATCGCCCAGACGAGGAAGGGGTCGACACCGTCCAAATTTTGAAGACTCGCTTCCACGAGAGCCGGATAAGCGGCGGGCCAAGCCAGCCAAAATATGGATTCCTCACCGGTTCGAACACCCTGGGCGAGGGCCATGCCCCCTCCCTCAATCACCAGCTGCTGCGCACCGTGATAGTCCTCTGCGGCGATCAAAAGTCGACCCACCCGAACCTTTTCCGCAGAGCCTGAAACGGGACCCAAGTTGGCTGTGAGCTCGGATCTGGCTTGAGGCAGTAAGCCCGCCTCGGTCAACAAGGCGATTCGAACAGCGGACGCTTCGGAGAGGGCCTGGGCGCTGCCCCCTATTTTCCCTTCAACCCGATCCTCCTTAGCTCTCTGCCATAGGGGACTAAGGCGCCCGAGCCGAGTCTGGGCACGCCAGCCGTAATAGGAAAGAGGCCAATCGCTGGCGATGCTTTCGAACTCGAGGCGACTCGCATCCTTCCTCCCCAGACGCTCACTCGCCCGAGCCTTCCAATATCTCGCCTGCAACCGAGACGACTCATCCGTCGAACGCAAAGCCATCTCGGAGAAATACATCCGAGCGTCGGCGAAGTCGCCCCGTTTCCAAGCCGACCATCCAAGTCGCCAAAGCGCCGCAACCGCACGATCTTGATCGGGCGAATCGGAGGCGACTCGACGGTAGTGGGCCATCGCACGCAGAGATTCGCCTCGCCCCTCCAACAGGGTGGCCACCAAATAAGCTGACTGCAGCGCAACGGTTCCGGTTTCTGTCCCGGCGAGGGCCTCAAACCCAGTGATCGATTCTTCGACCCGGCCCAGACGCGCGAGGGTGCGCGCGCGCCAAAAACGCCCTTCCGAATTGAGACCCATCTGCTCAAAAACCGGAAGCGCCTCGTCGTAACGTCGGAGCCGAAACAACGCGATGCCAAGCTTAAGACGAGCTTCCGCTACGGCTGGGGGCTGAAGTCCGCCGGCGAGAGCCTCACGAAAAGACTCGACCGCTTGAGCCCCTCTCCCCTCCTCGACCTGCGCATTGGCCGAGGCCAAAGCGGCTTCAGGCGACCGCCTGGGGAGACGCTGGGCAACGGTTGGCTCAGCCGAAGGCTGAAGGTTTGGCAAAAAAGAGGGGGGAGCCGCTGAACGCGCGAGGGCCAGAGACGCTTCGAGGGACCGGCGGCCCGCGGGATCGGAAGTCAAGGCCAGCGCTGATTCCCAGGCGGACTGGGCTTTAGTCCATTTTCCCTCTTGAGCAAAGGCCTCACCCGCAAGTCGATAAAATTCGGCTCGCAAGGGAGTCGGGGAAGATGTCCCAGCCAACTGCAAGGCTTGCTTGGACGCTTGCCCATTGTCGCCATGCGCGATGAGCCAGCGGATACGCGCCCACTCGACATAATCAGCAATGGGCCCCGCTTCTGAAGCCTGGTCGAGATGCCGGCGGGATGTCACCAGATCCCCCGCTTCCAGCGCTGCTACCGCCTGACCCAAGGCCTGAGCCGCTTGACGCTCCTCGGCATCGAGATCCACGCCGTGTCCAGTGACGAGCACGGTGCGGATCGCGGGGATCGTATCCTGGTCGCCATTGCTTGAATTGGCCTGCAAAAACCCGGGCACGGCGAAGAGCAAAGCTGTCCCCAGGAAAGCTTTCACGCTCTGTCGAATCCGGCGCTGTGGTTCGCCGTACATCCCCCCCCCCACGGGCTTAGATGGGCCCCAAAGCCAAAAGATCACGCGGATCGTAACGTGGCCTGGTTTGTTTGGCTTTGATCTCAATCGACCCCGCAGAGACCAGACCGGTTTCAGCAACCGAATACGAAGCCGGGGTAGAGACCTCAACGCCCAGCGAGTAGGATGTTTCGAGATCGAGGAGGGCAGGCTTGGAAACCACCATCATCGGCCCCGGCGGCGTAGGGCTTGCTCTGGCCAGTTGTCTCCACGTCAGTGGCGTCGATCTGTCTTTTTTAGGCCGGCAGCATCCACCCAATCCGCTCTTTACGACCGAGGGAATTCACCGATCTGGGATTTTCGGCCGCGCCGCAGTCCCCCCGGAGTCGCTGCTTTTTCACTCGACCTGGAGAAGTCTCGCCGATCAGAGCCCGGATTATCTGCTGATCTGCAGCAAGGCGGATGCGCTTGAGGAAATCGGGCGCGGTCTGCAATCGGCCTGGCCTCATTTCGATTCGGAGCCCATCGTCATCCTCTGCCAAAATGGCTGGGGACATTTCGAGAAGATGACCCAATGGCTCCCCGCGAAGAGGATTTATAATGCCCGGGTCATTACTGGATTCAAACGCGCAGCGGCCAACCGTGTTGAGGTCACCGTACACGCTGACGCCATTCACATCGGCAGCCTCGCTGATGCGCCACTGGCCCCAGTCAGACCACTCGTCGAAGCGATCTCGGCCGGGGGAATTCCGTGTCGAGCGTCACCCGAAATCGAGGCAGACTTGATCGCCAAGCTCTTGTACAACTGCCTCCTTAACCCGCTCGGCGCCCTGGCCCAAGTCCCCTATGGAACGCTTGGAGAACGTGAGGAAACGCGACTCCTCATGGAGTCGCTGGCCTCCGAAATCTTTGCGGTCCTCGAGGCAACCGGGCGAGAGACCCACTGGCCCAGTGCGGAGGCCTATCTGGATTCCTTCTACCGCGAGCTTTTGCCCCCCACCGCCGAGCATCATTCCTCAATGCTCCAGGACTTAACCGCCCAAAGACCCACGGAAATCGAATCCTTGAACGGAGCGATCGTGCGCATGGGAGCCGAAAAAGGAATTCCGACACCCGTGAATCACGCCCTGCGAACACTCATCCGAGCGGCGGAGAGTCGCCCGCCAGCTGAGCCCCAATAAAACGGCTGGCGGTCGAGCCGAGCGCCTTCAACGACCCTTAAAAACGGGCTTCCGTTTCTCAAGAAACGCGCGCACTCCCTCTGCGTAGTCCTCACTCTCATAACAGCGCGCAATCGACTTCTCGACGGCTTCTGAGTCCCGGTCGGCTCCGACACGCCCCAACTGGCGTAAAGCAAGCTTTGCGCTGGCCAAGGTCAGGGGCGCATGGGTGGCCATTTGCCTAGCCAGAGCTTCTACCTCTGCATCGAGTTCGGACTTGGGATGGACACGATTCACCAAACCCATCGCGCGCGCTTCTTCTGCATCGAATCGACGGGCGGTCAGGAAAATTTCTTTTGCCGCGGGCAGGCCCACAACCCCCACCAATGTTTCGAGCCCCGCCGCCCCGTAGCCCAGCCCCAGTCGAGCAGCCGGAATGGCAAAGACCGCATCGTCCGCAGCCATTCTCAAATCGGCCTGAAGCGCAATCGCGCAGCCACCTCCAACACAGAATCCGTGAATCGCTGCGATCAGGGGTTTTGAAACCGCCGCGAGCGCATCAAACGCACGAGCATTTCGTTCATCATAGGCTTGGGCTTCTCGCCCAATTCGGTTGCCTTCAAATTCCGAAATATCCGCCCCCGAAACGAAAGCGGCCTCCCCCTCCCCTCTCATCACCAGCACTCGGACCTCGGGGTCCGCATCCAAGTCGTGGGCCACTTGCGGAATGGCATCCCACATGGCCGCCGTGATGGCATTCCGCCGAGCGGGTTGATCAAAAATAATCCACCCGATCGGACCCGCCTTTTTGCCCACCACCTGTCCAGTCATGACTTCGCAGAATAGACGAGAGAGGTCCTTGATTCATCCATCTCTATTCAGCATTTCAGCGTTTTCTTTGATCCGCACAACCGGCGACCCAAGCCTACAAATCAGCGGAAACGACAACAATAATCTTGACCTTTGGCGAAAATTATAGGCTCTCGACGGAGTCGATCTGGACGATTTTTTTTCATACACTCGGCAGTGGACTGGTTCAACGGCTTAGACCACAACATCGTTCGGACGCGCAAGAGAACACGTTTCCGATTAGCACCGGCAACGTCTTGCGGGTCAACCGAGATTCACTCCCCCGAGAGGCAACTGAAGGCCCAAAGGGATCACTCGATGCCATGACCGAACCTGCTTCCGGCCACTTAAAAGCCCAAAGCGAGATGGATCGCCGAAGAGGCTTCGCAAAACCTCGTTCCGAAATGACTTGGCCGAGCTTCGACCGCGGGCAGACCTCTGAATCCGTTCGGATTCTCGCACTGACATTTCTCGCCATTATCGCCATCATCGCCTCCCCGGCTCTGCTGGCTACAGATCAACCAAGCACCCTACTCGCGCCGATCGGGCTCGGAATCCTGGTGGGCCTCTGTGCCTTCATGGCATCGGCGCTCGGATACCCTCGAGTCGGCGCCTATGCCCTTGTCTTGGGCGTCTGGTTTTTTGCCACCGTCATCGGGTTTGCCGGTATGACGCGGTACGGGCCCTCGGTCGGGGCCTATGCGCTCGTTGTCCTGATGGGCGGCCTACTCATCGGCCGGTGGGCCGCGGGATGGCTGACCGTCGCCTCGGTCGGAGTCAGCCTCATCATTCTCGATCTTCGCGCCTCAGGTCAAATCGTGAGCCCCTTTTCGTACGATGGCGAAGTCGGTGGCGCTTCGATGTTGGCCATTACGGTCGCATTTCTCGCGGTATTTACTGTGGTGGGTCGGCAGCTTCAGTGGTTCAAGGCGAGATCCCAGCATATGGAGCAACGGGCCGACACTCTGGTCGACCAAGCCGTGGATGGGATCTTCACCTTAGATCGAGAGTCCTACGTCCTTGATGGGAACTCGGCAGGCTTCGCCATGCTGAATGCCCGCCCTCCAGAAGGCCCCCCGCGAAAATTCATCGACTGGATCGACAGCAGCCAGAGAAATGAATACACAGAGCTGTTTTCAAATCTCAAGGGCGGAGACCTAGTCGTACGGGAACGAAATGTTCAGCTCGTCGACGGTCGTACTCTGGAAGTTGAAATTCGAGCCCTCGGACTTCCCAACGAGCGCATTCAAGTAATACTGCGAGACATCACCCGCCAAAAAGAAGCCGAGGAAAGCCAACGAAGGCTTTTGGCGGGACTGAATGAGTCCGACACGGGCTTTGCGCTTTTCGACCACGAACAGCGGATCGTTCACGCGAATCCATCATTTTGGGAACATCTGCGTTTGCCGAGCAGTCTTGAATCGGGCATCTCCGCCCAAGCCATCGCCGAACTCCTCGACGAGACCAAAATGGCTCATCATCTCAATAAATCGCTCGGCATGGGGCTGAGCTTTTCCGGTCGTGTCCGACGCATCCCAAAGGACTCTGACGAAGAAGTCGTCACCCATATTACGGCCTCTTCGGCGCCTGATCTTAAAAGGGAGGGTGCGCCGGGCTATCTCGTCACCACGCGGGATGTCACACGAGAGGCCCACCTCGAAGACGAGCTGCAAAAATCGAATCAGGTGAAGGCTGTCAGTGAGCTCGCTCGATCCGTTGCGCACGATTTCAATAACCTGCTGACTGTGATCCTCGCCAGTGCGGAGGCCCTTCAGGAAAACGGTCGCTCGGAAGAAATTGATGAAATATTTGAGGCCAGCCAACGCGCGGCAGTGATTACTGCCAAACTACGCGCCTTGAGCCATGAACACGCCATTCATGCGCGACCCATGGATGTCAACCAAAGTATTGATGGTGCTCTTGGAATGTTAAAAAGCATCGTTCGGCAAGATACCCAGCTTAAAGTTGAAAAACGGGTAAAGAGCGGGTGGGTTGAGAACGACCCGAATCAGATTCAGCATATTCTTCTGAACCTCGTCGCAAACGCCCGCGACGCGATGCCTCATGGCGGCCAGATCCTATTGGTCACTGACTCAATCAGCATTACGGAGCAAGATCATCGACTGAGCGTAACGCTTCCATTGGGGAACTACGTCACCATCTCGATCATCGATCAAGGGCTCGGAATGCCTGAACCCATCGTCCGCAAGGCCACCGAACCTTTCTTTACGACAAAAAGGGAAGACGGTCGGGGTACAGGCCTTGGCTTGACGAGCGTAAGAGCGGTCGTCGAACAATCGGGTGGTGCCATAGAAATTCAGAGCAAGCTCGGTCGGGGAACGACCGTCTGTGTCTTTCTCCCTGAGTTCAACAAAGACCCAGAGACGGCCGACACCCCCGCCGACCCTAATTTGTCGAGCCCTGTGGCCGGCCTTCGTGTGCTTGTGGCGGAAAGTGACTCACAGCTGCGACGCCTCATTCGGCGTCAACTTGAGAAATGGGGACACGTTGTCCTGACCGCGTCCGATCAGCCGGCAGCTGTCACGATCGCCGAGACGACACCGCCAGATGTGCTCATTGCGGATTCGCAACTCCCCTCGTCCGACGGGAGAACCCTCGCCCGGACGCTCCGCGCGCGATATCCAAACCTGAAGACGATTCTCATGTCTCGATATGCTCCCAATGGGGCCGCTGCCCAAGAGGTCGAAAACGAAATTGAGGCCATTCTGCCAAAACCCTTTACCATGCTCGATCTTCGAAGGGGACTGGAGGGGCTCATCTCACCGTCGAATCCAAGCCCAAGCCAGCCCCATACGCCTGACCTGAAGTAAAGCCCCTTGCATCGGGCAAAGCCCCTAGGTGATTCGGAAGGGATCATCAGAAAAGAACCCTCATGCGGATGCATGAATGCACAGATCGCCGAGGTCTTGAAACCCGAAGATCGACAGCAATTCTCTGCGCAATTCGGCCCAATGACTCAAGGGCCTGATGTGGACGCTTCCCGTCCAATTGAACGAACGAAATTGACCGCAAAATTCTCAGCTCCGACGGAAGCCCTGCCATCGTTTCCGGTCAATTCATTTTCCCCTTCACAAACAGCTGAATGATTGCAAGACCTGCAGAAACGCTTCGGCTCGTTTCGGTCTTTCAAGTCGCCCGGGGAGCCTATTTACAGCCAAGCTGCAGTCTCGCGGGATCAGGTAAATCACTCAGTGCGTCCCACGCGAAAACCTTACTCAATAAAATGTCCAGAGCCGGCAAACAGAGACTCTTCCCGATCTCCTCTACCAAGTTCTCCGTGTTGAAGGCAGCAGATACTCGTATAGAATCGGGCATTATGGAATCTGCATCACAAAAGCTGACCGGGCGCGTTCTGATTATCGACGACGAACCTCAGATGGCGAGGGTCGTAGAGCGACCGCTCGTTGCAGCGGGACTCGAAGTTGAAACCGTCAACCAGCCCGAACAAGGACTTCAAAAGCTTCGGGAAGAACCTTTCGATCTTTTGGTCACCGATCTGTGCATGCCCGGGATCGACGGAATTGAAGTCCTGAAGCGCGCACGAGTCATTCGCCCAGAGACTGAGGTGGTCGTGATGACGGCCCACGCGACGGCGGGCACCGCTCGCGAGGCCCTCAAGATCGGCGCCATCGACTATCTCACCAAGCCATTTTCAGTCTCGACGGATCTCGTTCCTCTCGTCCGAAACGTCCTGGAAAGCGAGGCCGAATACAGCGATCAAGATGAGAGCGACAGTTCTTCTCAATCATCGCAACAGAACGGTAAACCCAAGCGGCTGATCGGAAGCAGCCAGCCGATGCAAAAAATCGTCTCGCTCGCTGAGCGGGTAGCGCAAACCAACGCGCCGACGCTGCTGTGTGGAGAGTCGGGGACCGGCAAAGAAGTCGTTGCCAACTTGGTTCATCAAAAAAGTACTCGCTCCTCGAAACCGATGCTCAGCATTAACTGCGCGGCCCTTTCAGAGACCTTGCTGGAAAGCGAACTCTTCGGTCATACCCGGGGATCGTTTACTGGCGCAGTCAAAGATCAGGAGGGCATCTTTGCCGCCGCCGACGGCGGCACGCTCTTTCTCGACGAAATCGGGGAGATGGCCCTCAGCATCCAGCCGAAGCTACTTCGCTTTCTCCAAGAGGGCGAAATCCGCCGAGTCGGTGATTCGACTCACGTGCGACACGTCGATGTTCGAATCATTGCCGCCACCAATCGCAATCTCGTGGAGGCCGTGAAGAACGGTTCCTTCCGTGAAGATCTCTACTATCGACTCGCTGTTGTTCCCATCCAGCTCCCGCCGCTTCGAGAGCACAGGGAAGACCTTGAAGAACTGATTGGGCACTTCCTTGAAAAACTGGGTTCCACGGCCCGATTCTCTGAATCGGCCATGAAGGCGATGCAGCGCTATTCTTGGCCTGGGAACATCCGAGAGCTCTCCAATGCGGTCGAACACGCCGTCGTTCTCAGCACCGGCTCCACCCTCGAGATCGAAGACCTTCCTGCCGCCATTCAGGAATCGGAGACCCTTCTCGTCGGGGTAGCCGGATCAGAGGAAGAAGAAACGCTTGACGCGATCGAACGACGAACCATTCTGCAAGCACTTCACCGCACTCAATACAATCGATCTCAAGCGGCTCGCTTGCTCGGCGTCACTCGCCGCACTCTTGGATACAGAATCCGGAAATATGGCCTAGAAGATACGATCGAAGATCACCAAGCAAGCTTAGACCCGCTTTCCAACACGCCGATCAGCGCCTGAACAGAATCCAGAGGGCGGTGAGATACCCCTTTTGGCACGGGTTCCGAGTGCTCCCTATTCGACGTAGCCCATTTCTGTAGCGAGATGCCCTATCAGCCGCTCCAGCGTCCAAGCAGCATCAACGACTCCGTAGACGTAGCGGTCGGGACGAATCAGGGCCGCCGGGTGATGCTCAAAGAGCGGATCCTGATCCGGCGGGTCGTACTCAAAGTCTTCTAGAGCCACTAACCGACCGCCCAGCGCCTTCCAAAGCGCCTGACTCTCGGGGGACAGGCGCAAGTCTTGCCCCGTTTGCCCCAGAATGGCAAAGCCAGATCCGAGAAGATCGTCTAGGGGCCCTATGCCCCCGGCAGCCTCTCGAACATCCGGTTGACGGATCAGTGTACCAACCGAGGTGTCCGCCTGTCCGAGCTGGTCGGCCACCAAGAGGCCAGAACGAAGAGGGGGCACGAGCCTCCCTGGTTCCGGCGGCCCCGAAGCCGGCAGCGGTGGATCCGGGCGGCCCGCTTCCCGAGCGGCGAGGACTTCCATCAATTGTCCCACCGCGACCGCACCCGATACCAACTCTCGCGCCTGCGGATCCCTTTCCTCCTCATAGGAATCCAAGAGTTGATCCGTACATTCTCCGCGAAGAACCCGCGTCAATTTCCAAGCCAAATTAGCCGCGTCGCGAATGCCCGTATTCAGCCCCTGGCCGAGAAAGGGCGGGGTCTGATGCGCGGCATCTCCAACCAGCAAAATTCGACCCCTTCTCCAGGTCTCGGCTGTCGCCGCATGAAATTGGTACACCGCAGCGCGCCGGATCGTGTAGTGCTCCGGGGGGAGCCACGGATCCAATAGTTCCTGAATCCGCTGGGGCTGTTGCATTTCCGCGCGCGTCTCGCCGGGCAGCATCTGGAATTCCCAACGGCGGTTGGGGTCCTTGACGCAAACATAGGTGGCCAATCGATTCGGGTCACAAACCTGCATCGTCGACATTGGAAGTTCCGCCTCGGGTTGAATCACGATGTCGACGACCAACCAGTCTTGGTCATAGCCGAGACTTTTCCAACCGATGCCTGCGGCAGAGCGAATAAAGCTGGAGGCTCCATCACAACCGAGCACGTAGCGGGCCTCGATCGTCAAGGATGCATTGTTCCGGGTCGAGCGACACTCGAGCATCACCGCTTCATCAGCATTTTCAAGACCCGTCACCTCGCAACCCAGCCGCACTTCGATTCGCTCGCTCTTTGCGACCTCAGCGCGCAGGAGGGCTTCCAACTCGGGCTGATCGAAAAAGGCGAGGTCGCGCCAACCATTGGGACCGCAATCCGGAAGTCGCGAACCGAATAGTTTCTCTCGCTTTGAGTTGGCGAAACAGACTTCATCGGGATTTCGAGCGGGCTGCAGAATGGCCGAAACCTTTTCAGCGAGACCCAATTGTTGAAAGGTTCGCATCGCCTCGCCGTCAAGCGCTACTGCCCGAGGCAACACGACGGGTTCGGTTGACCGCTCAAGAACCAAAACCTTCTGGCCGGCTTCGGCCAGCAGCAAGGCCAACAAAGAACCGACCGGACCCAGCCCAACAACGACGACATCAACCATCTTGGCACTCCAGCGGATTCGCCTTCGATGAATCAGAGATTGATGACTCCGACGGGCCACGCGGGGGTCGCGCAGCCCCCTCACATTGCGCGAGAGCGGCAAGCATCGGCCGCGCTTTGTCGAGACTCTCCGCATGCTCTCCTGGTGCGGTGGAGTCCGCCACGATCGCGCCGCCGACATGAAAATGGGCCCTGCCTCCCTCAACGAGGATCGTTCGAATGACCACCGAAAGGTCGAGTCCTCCACGCACATCAAAATACCCGAGGGCCCCAGAGTAAACGCCGCGCCTGACGGGCTCGAGTTGATCGATCAACTGCATCGCCGCAATCTTCGGAGCCCCCGTCATCGAACCGGGCGGAAAAGAGGCTCGCAGAAGGTCCGTCGCATCGCAGTCGGATCGCAGACGTCCCTCAACACTGGAGACCATCTGAAAGACGCCAGCGTATCGCTCGATGGCCATTAGATCCTCGACCCGGACCGAGCCCACCTCGCAGACTCGACCTAAATCATTCCGAACAAGGTCGACGATCATCACATTTTCGGCCCGATCCTTTTCGGAGCGTGTGAGTTCGCCCGCCAGGTCCGCATCTTCCCGATCGTTTCGGCCTCGCCTTCGCGTGCCCTTGATGGGCCGACTCTCCACCTGCCCGTCGGCCTCAAGCCTCAAAAACCGCTCGGGTGAACTCGACACAATCACGCCTTCAGGCAATTCGAAAAAAGCCGCAAAGGGCGCCGGATTGCTGGCCCGAAGCGATCGGTACAGACGAAAGGGGTCTCCCTCAAAAGGGATGGAAATCTTCTGGGTCAAATTCGTCTCATAGACATTGCCCTTCTCAATTTCCCCGACAATCTCCTCCACCGCATCGCCGTACTCAGGCCTCGCGAGGGAAAACTGGGCCGCATCGGGTACTTGGGCGGCCAGAATCTCAAGCCGGCGACGCATTTCGCGATGCACGCTGCCGTCCTCGGGCTCCGAGCTGGCTTCCTGGTCGAGCTCTGAGAGCCAGCGGCGAGTCATCTGATCCAACGAGGCCTGCGCATCCTGCATGGCCCGCGAAGAGTCGTCACCGAAGCCCCAAGCCAGCAGATAACCACGTTGCCGGGCATGGTCGATGGCGACGAAGCGGTCGACAAACAAGATCATCGCGTCGGCGAAAGCCGTCGGCCCTTGGGAAACCCTGAGGCAAGATTCCGTGGCCGCACCCAGCTCATACCCGAGATAACCCACTGCCCCGCCCAGGAAGGGCAACTCCGGTATCTCGCTCGCCTCAAAATCCTCCATGCGGGGCAGCACCGCCCTCAAAGCCTCGAAAGGGTCGGAAATTTCTACGGACTGCACTCCCGCCGCCAGGTCACCGAAAGAACTGCGGGCCGTCTCGATCTCGAGACGATCGCGAACCCATCGAACAACCGTCGGGGGGCTCGCTCCGGCAAACGAGAAGCGCCCCTGAGGATCATCGGACAGTGAGCTGTCTAACCACCAGGGATATGGCTCACCGCGCAGACGAGCGCTCAGCGCCGTCAAATCCGGAGGCCGCCCAGGGATTCGACGCCAGCTCAGCGCGCCGTGCTGCGCGCGGGGGCCTCGCTGGACCGAAATCATCCACGCCTCCCCATAAAAGCCGTCAGGCTACCCCAGGGATCCATGCAGCGCCGCTAAACTCCGACCGCCGTGACCCAAGGAATCATTGGCCCAATCAAAACCAGGAGAACTTTCTGTGAGCGACCTACCGCCCGCCCGCGAGATCGAATTCATCGCCCCAGCCCCTTCAACAGAAGGCTCGGTCACGCTTTCCGTTCATGAAGGGGGAAGCGGCCCGGCGGTCGTGCTCTGCCACGGCTTTCCCGAGCTGACTTTTTCATGGCGCCATCAGTACCGCCCGCTCGTGGAGGCGGGTTTCCGCGTGATCGTACCCAGTCAACGCGGATACGATGGGAGCCATGCCCCGGCAGAGATCGAGGCCTACGATATCGATCACCTGACAGGCGACATCGTCGGGCTTCTCGATGCCCTTGAAATCGACCAAGCAATCTTCGTCGGCCACGACTGGGGCGGCTTCGTCGCCTGGGCGATGCCCGTGCTTCATCCCGACCGCACCCTCGGCGTGATCGGGGTCAACACGCCCTACATGGCGCGGTCTCCGGTCCCGCCCACGCAAGCACTCAAAATGGTCGCCGGAGACGATGAAGGCTCTATCTACATCCTTTGGTTCCAAGAGCCCGGCGTGGCCGAGTCGGTCCTCGATGCCCAGCCCTCCCTGGTCTTTGAAAAACTAATGCGACAAGCCCGCTCTCCCGCAGAGATGATGGCTGAGGTGGCGGAATCCGGCGGCGACATGAACCCATTTCGAAGACTCGAAGAACTCCCAGCGGTGGGCCAAGAGCTGCTCAGCGCCGATGAGCTCCAAGTCTATATCGACGCTTTCAAACGGAGCGGCTTTCGGGGCGGCGTATCCTGGTACCGCAACTTTGACCGCAACTGGGAAAGACATCCCGAAATTGGAACCCAGACAATCGCCTGCCCAACACTTATGATCACCGCCGAATGGGATGTTGCCCTCTCGCCGGCTCTGGCTGCGGACATGCCTTCTCGCTGTACCGATTTGGAGACAGTGATGATTCCTGAGTGCGGCCACTGGACCCAGCAGGAAAAACCTGAGGAGCTCAATCAAATCATGACCGACTGGCTGGGGCGACGTTTCGGATGAGACAAATTTGTGTTCATCATGCAGGGTGCCCGGACGGATTTGGAGCGGCGTGGGCCACCTGGCGAGGATGGGGGCGCCAAGGCGAGTTCATCGCCCGAGGCCACGAAGATCGACTTCGGGGGAAAGAGGTTGAGGACGCCTTCGTGGCGTTCGTCGACATTGCCCCGCAAAATCAGGAATTGATCGAACTCGCCGAGCATGCCGCTCAAATCGTCGTCCTCGACCACCACGTCACAGCGAGCACGCGCCTGCTTGGTGATCCCGACGTCTGTGCAGCCGTCGAGGAATTCGGCCATGCGATGCATTTCGATATGCAGCACTCGGGCGCAGTGCTGGCTTGGAAGCATTTTCAGCCCGACGAACCCCTTCCCGCCCTCCTCGAATATGTAGAAGACCAAGATCTATGGAACTGGCAACTGCCTCACAGCGACGCGGTGAACGCGGCCATTTCATCTCATCCCCACACATTGGAGACCTGGGAGACCCTGAGTCAACTGCCGGTCTCAGAGCTGGTTCGTCAGGGCGAACCCATCCTCAGAGCCAACGAGGTCGAAATCCAAAGGGCGGTGACCAAAGCCGCGCCGATTGTCATCGGCGAGAAGCGCTTGGAGGCCGTCAACTCAACCACCAACCGCGCCCGAATTGGCCACATTCTGGCTGAGCGTTCGCTTTTCGGCGAGCCCTGGGGATGCGTGTACCGGCTTGAAGGCCAGGTCGTGAGTGGAACGCTCTATTCGATTGGCGATTTCGATGTGGCCAAGATTGCCACCGCGCTGGGCGGTGGCGGACACAAGAACGCCGCTGGTTTTAGTGTGTCCTTACAGAGGTGGCTGGCCGATTTCACCCTGTGAACGCCGAAGAATGTCTGTCGGTATCCAGAGACGACCGGGCCCACCTTTCGCCTCAACGCGCGGACCACTCGTTGACGGTAAACGTAGACATGGAGAGCGCATGAATCTCCGTTTGCATCTCTTCGGCGAGGGCCTGGAACACGAGTCGCTGAGATTGAAGTGTGGATAGACCCTCGAATCGGTCCGACACAACCGTGACCCGAAAGTGCCCGCCTCCAGACTGAGCCCCTACGTGCCCCGCATGGAGATGACTCTCGTCGATTACTTCGACGTGGGTTGCGCCGAGGTGCTCCCGAAGCTTGCCCTCGATTCGATCCGGCCGGTTCATACCGCCTCCCCGCGTACTTCTGCTCGGGAAAATTCCGGGCGGCGAACTCACTGATTCGCCGCCCGGCTCCCGGCCCCTTTGCGGGGACCGTTCGCTGCCAGAAGCCTAAGCCACTTCCACCGGAATCGTCTTGACTTCCGGCGCGACCGGGGTCGGCTTCGGAACGGTCACGGTCAGCAACCCATTCGCATAGCGGGCCTGAACGTGGGGCTCGTCCACTTCCCCGTTGAATCGAACGCGACGCTTAAAAGAAACCGAATGCGCGGCTTTCTCTTCATCGGTCTGGTCCTCGGACCAGGTCGGCGCTTTCCGAACGCCCGAGAGGGTCAAGACGCCCTCTTCGATGGTGACCGCGATATCGCCGCCTTCGACCCCCGGCAACTCGGCGGAGATCACGTATTCCGTTTCACTCTCGTCGGCTTGAAGCCGGGGAGCAAAACCGAAGGATCCTCGCTGGTTCCAGCTGTTGAACCCAACGCCCTGGGCGCGGTTCATCGCGCGCTCCGCGTCCCGGAGAGCAGCCGCCGCCACATGGGCCGGGTGATTCCGAATCAAAGTTCCAATTGCCATGATGTTTCCTCCCTCTCTGAACGGGCCGCCTCGCGGACCCTCAAACGGGCGATGTCTTGCTGTCATCTCCCGGTGCAAGAGAGAGGTCGGCACCGAC
>NHEP01000100.1 GCA_002171515.1 bacterium TMED88
AGTGAAGAGTACGTGCGCGAAATGGTAGAAGGGGCGGACTGCGTTCTGAATCTCGGGGCCTTCATGAGCGATATCAATCTGGGCGTGTACACCGCGAACATCGCCACGGACCGTTTGATTCATGCCACGCCTGAGCATGTTTCAATCAAGCACCATCGTTTTGATCAGGTCTTTTTAGGGGACTTTATTCGATCGCTGTCTGATCGCCTCCCCGAGGCCCAAGGCCGGGACCCGCGCATTCGGGCTGCGAGTGAAACGCGGAAACCCCCCGTTGCGATCCAGCCCGACGCCGCGTTAACGGTCGAAAGGTTCTACGACCGCGCCAATCACATTCTTGAAGCCAACAATGTCATCTTGGCGGATGCGGGCGATTCCTTCATGTGTGCGGGCGATCTCTTGACTCATGACCAGACGGCTTTCATTAGCCAAGCTTTTTATTGCTCGATTGGTTTTACCTTGCCCGGGGCTTTGGGCGTTGCACTGGCCGCCCCGGATCGTCGCCCGGTGGTTTTCATTGGAGATGGTGCTTTTCAAATGGTCGTTCAGGAATTGTCGACTCTCCTTCGTCATCACCTGAATCCGGTGATTTTTGTTGTGAATAATCGCGGCTACACGGTCGAGCGAGTGATCCATGATGGCCCCTACAACGATATTCAGAACTGGCGCTATCACGAATTGGTCGAGACCTTTGGAAACGGCTTTGGTTGGGGGGTCGAGGTACGAACCGAGGGCGAGTTGGAGCAAGCCCTTGAGCGTGCGGGCCGGGAAATAAATCAGCTGGCCCTGATCGAGGTGCACGTCGACCCGATGGATTGCTCGCCGGCTTTGCGCCGTCTCGGTGAGGAATTGGCCCGAACGAACTCGCTCGCAGATTGAGCGCGCCCGAACAGGCCGCCCAGCGTCGGTTGGATCTAAAAATCGTGCCGATGATCGATTTGAGCGGTGTAGAATGAGGCCTGAACTGTTGCGAGGACGACTGGGTTGGCGGGTCGGCAAAGCATCATGAAGGCGGAAAAGGTTGCCCGGCGAGGGGCCGTTTGTCTTTTGCTTCTGGGCGCATTGATCGGTTCCGGGCTCTTCATCGGGGGTCACAGCGCCGAGGCGGCGGTCTATCTCCCGCAGGTGGCTCCCGATTGGAACCAGCCCTACCGCTATGCGGCGCCCTTGGGTCCGGGGCCGGGCCCCGGAACAGGCAAGGGACCGTATGACGCTTGGTGCGCCCCCACCTCCGCAGCAGGCCTTTTGGGATATTGGGAGGACGCTCGAGGCGTCCCCCTCGCCGACGGCTTCCCCTTCTCCGCAGGGCCCGCCGCAGTGCCTTGGCCCACGCCGGCGATCTGGCATGACCGCTCTTTAGGGGATCCACGATCGGCTCCCGGTCCTGTGGGGACGTTTGGGTTGACCGACCTGGGTTGGTGGATGGACACCAACAACAGTGGCTATAGCGGATGGGGCAATCCTCCTCATGCCGGGACGTACGTGAAAGATGTTCATTTGGGCTTGGCCGAGGCGTTGGCGGAGCTCGCGGCGAACGTCCCGGGTTTACCCGCGGTGTGGTGGGTCGCGACGCAAGGGGCTGGGCTGGGCTTCGGGACCAACACGATGGGCAACCCGGCGACGATCCATGCCTCCTCGGGTTCGGCCTGGTCCGAGGTGGTCTCCGAAATCAAGATGGGTCGACCGCTCCTGATCCATTGGTCGCATTGGGCCATTGTGCCGTTGGGTCCGGTTTTGCCACCGGGGAGCGGGACCGGGGCGGAGGCCGCCTACGGGGCCACCTTCTTTAATTTTGGTCCGCCGCCCGCGGCGGGTGACGACCCCTGGGACAACGGCGATATTTGGTCCAACGAGGGAGAGGGGCCGGAGAATAGTCTTGGCCATACCACCCTAGCGGTCGGATTTATTCAGGCAGGGGATCCCGATGATCCTCTCGCGGCGACCAACCCGACGGATTGGGTCATCGTTCACGACAACGTAGACGCCACGCCTCGCAATGTGATCGTGCCGTTGTCGCCGGCGGTTTACGCTTCAGGGGTCTGGGTTGCGAACACGACGGTGGCCACTGCGGTCTCCGCGGTTCCGCTCTCGGCAGAGTGGGCCTTTTGGGGCATGGCGGCGGGGATCTTGACGGTTGGTTTTGTGGGTCTCGCTCTGCGGAGTTCGAGGGTGTCCTGATGGGCCGAGTCGGAACCGTCGGGCCGGGTCGAACGTCTCTCATTCTTTCACCCATTCGAGGCTTCATGATGTCTAGGACAAAGAGTCAAAAACTTTTCTCTACCGCGGCCTGCATTGCTCTGTTTATGGCGGCTTCAGCCTGCGCGGATCAAACCGATGACCGCTCGACGATTCGCGTTGAAGCCGAGGGTCGGGTGGAGGCGAAGCCCGACGTCGTGTCGCTCAATGTCCGGGTTTTTACCGAGGCGCCCAAAAGTGCCGAGGCCGCGGAGCAAAATGCGGCCCGAACCCAAGCTGTGCTGACAGCTCTCCGGAAGAGTCTCGGATCGGAAGCCGAAATTTCGACTTCCGGCTTTGCGGTGTCACCGCGGTATGAGCAGCCCGGACCGAATCGATCTCGGGTGCTGGTGGGCTATCAGGTTCGCAATAGTGTTTCGGTTCGCAGCGAGGATCTCAGCGGAATCGGAAAGGCCATCGATGCGGCCTCGGCGGCCGGGGCGAATGAAATGGATTCGCTTCGATTTGACGTGAAGGACGACTCGGCTTTACGCCTCAAGGCCCTCGCGCAAGCGACCAAGCGAGCCCGGCAGAAAGCGGAGACGATCGCGCAGTCTCTGGGAACACAAGTCAAGCGCGTCATTTCTGTCGAAGAAATGGGTGGATTCGCACCGGCCTATCGAATGCAGGCCTCGTCTATGATGGCCAAAGACTCGACCCCTGTGGCCATCGGGCAAGTTGAACTGACTGCGCGTGTGGCGATGACGGTTGAATTCGAACAGTAGCCATGCCGGCAAAACCTTGATGCCGTGACACAGCGTGCTGGCACCGGCGGTGCGGTGGAGACAAAAAAAGGAGAGGCCGTGCAGAAGTTGCAAGGTAAGGTGGCTCTCGTGACAGGCGCGGCCCGGGGAACCGGGGCGGCCATCGCGCGGCTGTTTGTGGAAGAAGGCGGCCTGGTTCTGTTGACCGATATTCTTGAGGATCCCGGAGAAGCCCTCGCGGCTGAACTGGGACCCGCGGCCTCGTTTCAACGACTGGATGTCAGCCTGGCAGAAGATTGGAAACGCGCGGTTGAGCGCTGCCTCGGGCTCTATGATGGCATCGATATTCTCGTTAACAATGCCGCGGTTCTTCATATTGGGGCCTTGGAGGAGACTTCTCCCGAAACAATGGAACGACTCTTTCGCGTAAATCAGCTCGGCCCGTTTTTGGGCATTCGAGCTGTGGCCGAGCCGATGCGAGCGCGTGGAGGCGGTGCGATTGTCAACGTGGCTTCCTCGGACGGCGTAAAAGGGATGAACGGAGTGGTCGCGTATGCATCGACCAAGTGGGGTCTCCGAGGCGTGACCAAGTCTGCCGCCATGGAGCTGGCGCGCGACCGTATTCGGGTGAACGCGGTTTGCCCCGAGGCCGGCAATTCCGACATGACGGCGCCCTTTTTGCCTCCGGGTGTTGATGCCGAATGGGCGTCCCAACACAATTTGGGTCAAATTCTGCCGGCGCCCGAGGGCTATCGCATTCGAGATCACTTAGCGGACATTGCCCGCATGGTTCTGTTCTTAGCCTCGGACGACTGCCCGACGGCGACGGGGGCAGACTGGGTGATTGATGGGGGCCTTACCGCGGGCTACGTCCAGCGCGGGCTTCCGGGAAGCTAGGGCCGCCGTTCGGCGGCCCTAAAGCGCTATCCGTTTTTACAGAAGTCCGCCACGCTCACCGCGGTGTCGCGACTGACCTCGGGGCAAGCGATCGGAAATATTTCCGTACCGTGAATGGTTCCCATCACCTGGCGGCAACGGGTGGGCACTCCGGCCCGGGTCAGCAAGCGGTAGAACCCGATGCCTTCGTCGCGCAAGGGATCGCATTCGTTCACGCTGATGACCGTGGGCACAAGGCCTTTGACATCTTCTTCTGAAGCAAAGCCGGGCCAAGCCAGCGGATTTCGCTTTTCGACTTCCTCGATGCCATATCCCATTGCCCCGCTGTTGTTGTGCAGGTCGAGCAGGATGCCATTGTTCTCTTCGGAGGACGGGTTTTCGGGCAGAGGCCACTCGCCGGCAATATAGGGGCAGAGTGCGTAGAGCCCCTGGATGAGTCCCAGAGAACCCTCCTGCTTCAGGCGCAGCCCGGTCGCGAGGGTCAGGTTCCCGCCGCCGCTTTCCCCGGCCACAATGATTCGATTCGCATCAATGCCCAGGCGGTCGGCTTGGGAAGCCACCCACTTTAGGCCCGAAACGCAATCGTTGAGACCAGCGGGGTAGGGGGCGACCTCCGGCAGAGCAGAAGGTGTGACGGCGTTTCGAAACTCCACCATTGCGACTGCAACACCTTGGTTGGCAATCATGCGGCCCCAGGCCTTGTAATTTCCGTAGTAGCAAGAAAGCGACGCCATCCCACCGCCATGGATGTAGTACACACAGGGCAGCGGATCTGAGGATTGGGGTCGTATGAACTGAATTCGGGCCGTGTTCTGATCGGGCTCCGAGGTGAATTCGAAGTCTTGAATTTCAAGGCCGGCGGAGGGCGCCACGTCCTCGTTGTCGCAGGCGTCGAGAAACATTTTCAGCATGCCTTCGCCCGCCTTGGCCTCCGGTGTATTCGAGGCCTCAAGCAAAGCCTCACGGCTCTCGACATCACTCTGCGGAGGCAAGTCCAAGGCTCCGAAGAGCGCCTTGATGCGGGGATCGATTCGCGGATCTTCCGTGATTTTGTTCGCCATGGGGGGAACTCCTTCTAGCCCGCGTTTTCAAAGATGACAGCAAGCTCGTTGTTGAGTTGTTTCTTGATGGTCTTGAAGATCCTGCGCTCCTTGGTCGCCATCGTTTGGAGCAGAGCGAGGCTGTCTTCGATGAGGCTGCTTTCGGCACTCACCGCATCGACGAATCCGGCGGCGAGGGCCTCGTCTCCGGGATACCGCTTGCCGGTGAGGGCCGCATCACGAGCGACCTGAGGGGAAACCTTGGCCTTCAGGAGACTCATCATCGGCAACCCGATGGGGACGCCCACATCCACCTCTGAAACGCAGAACCAGCCCCGATCGGCCCGCATCACCCGGTAGTCGCAGGCCAGTGCGAGGAACGCTCCGGCCGCAAAGGCATGACCATTCAGGGCGGCGACGGAGGGACAGGGCAGGGTGACAAGCCGTCGCATAATTTCCATCATGCGCTGGCCGAAGCTTCGCGCGTCCTCGCCCTGAAGCGACATCACGACCTCGACGTCGAGTCCGCTCGAAAAGAATTTTTCCGAGCCCGTGAGGAGCAAGCCGGCCTCTCCCTCACAGTCGGATTCGACGATGTCCAAGATTTCGATCATCCGCCGTTGCCAGTCGGGGTTGACCATATTGGCACCGTTATTCATTTGGGCGATGTGGATCGCCCCTTCTCGACGATGGTCGATCATGAGATCAGTCTCCGCGCTGCGGCAGCTCTTTCGGCCGCCGCAGTGCTTGTGGGCTATTCGGGAATTTTGAGGACGCGTTTGGCGATGACGTTCAGCTGAACCTCATTCGTGCCGCCCCAGATGGAGTCAGCCCGAGTCGTCAGCCAGGCGCGGGTTCTTTCAAGTTGGTCGGCTCCGAATCCGTCTCCCGACCAGCCGAGTCCCTGAGCCCCCATGGCCATCATGGCGATGTCTTGTTCATCTTTCACCATGTTGGCCCACCGGTACTTACCGAGAGAAGCGATGTCTCTTCCTGTTTGGCTGGCCCGCATTTCTTCGCCGGCTCTCCGCATGGTCAGCCGCAGCCCGAGCTGTTCCAGCTCCTGTTGGGCCAGGCGCTCCCTGATCGTGGGGTCTTGGAGCGTGCCCCTTGCGTCAAGGCCGACCTCTCGTTTCACCAGATCGAAGATCGTATCCTTCATCGCCCCGGTGATCCCGCCCTCACTGCCACCGTCCTGGGTGCGCTCGTGCTGGAGCAGACGTTTGGCGATGGTCCAGCCCCCGTTGAGCGGGCCGACCAGATGGCTGGCCTTGGCTCGGGCGCCATCGAAGAAGACCTGCGAGAAGTCGGCGCTTCCGTCGATCAGATTCAGGGGCGAAACTTTGACGCCTTCCTGCTTCATCGGGAAGAGCAGGAAGCTGATGCCCTCGTGCTTGGGGGCGTCCGGTTCGGTGCGGACGAGGCAGAAAATCCAATCCGCCTTATCTGCGCCCGTCGTCCAGATCTTCTGGCCGGTGACGATATATTCGTCTCCCTCTCGTACGGCCCGTGTCTGCAGGCTCGCCAAGTCTGATCCCGCACCGGGCTCACTGTAGCCTTGGCACCAGGTCACTTCGTTCCGGGCGATCTGAGGCAAAAACTCGCGCTTTTGTTCTTCCGTGCCGAATTCCAGCAGAGTGGGCCCCAGCATGGCGACACCGAAGGTGCGGAGTTTCGGAGCGCGAACCGCGTTCAGTTCTTCCTTGACGATCCCAGCTTGCTTGCGGTCGAGGCCGCCTCCGCCGTACTCCGTGTCCCATTCCGGCGCCACGAGGCCGCGGGAAATCAGGGCCTTGTTCCATTGGCTCAAGAGTTTTTTGGGCAGGTCCTTGCGAGTGCCGACCCGGAGTTCGGAAGGAAGGTTTTCATCAATCCAGGTCCGAATTTCTTGTCGGAATTCTTCGAGATTGGCTGTGGACATGGTTTGGACTCCTAGTAGCCACGCAGGTGGGCAAATCGGTTTCGATGAAAAATGGCATCGCCGAGGCTGAGCTCGGCCGCTTTCAGGCGCTTGAAGAAAAGACCGATTTCCTCTTCGTCCGTCATGCCAATTCCACCGTGCATTTGGACTGCTTCACCGGCGATCAGCGGAGCGACTTCGGAGCAGCGTGCCTTGGCGGCACTGGTTGCCTCCGCGATGTCATTCCGCCCTTCATCGATGGCCGTCTGAGCATCTCGAACAATCGAGCGCGTGAATTCCATTTCGGCAAAGAGATTGGCAATCCTGTGACGAAGGGCCTGGAAGGTTCCGATCTTGACGCCGAATTGCTCTCGGGTCTTGAGATATTCGAGCGTTCGCTCGAAAGCCTCTTCAAAGCTTCCGACCATTTCCGCGCACAGGCCGACTGTGGCCCGGTCGAAAACGGCATCGAGGACATCGGCACCGGCATCCACGGTCCCCAGGACGCGGGCGCCGTCGACCGCGACGTTCTCAAGCTCAAGGTGGGAACCGTTCCGTCCGTCCACCAAGTTGTCTCGGTGGATCGTGAGGCCTGGGGCACCGGCATCCACAATAAAGAGAGAGAGTCCGTCTCGCTCGCCGGAGGAACCCGCGGTTCGGGCCGCGACCACGATTTGGTCCGCAACATGACCATCGAGCACAAAGCTTTTGCGGCCGGTGATCGTGTAGTGGTCACCGTCTCTCGAGGCTTTGGTTTCGATCGCGTAAGGGTCAAATCGACCTTTTTCCTGAAAGGCCAGGGTGAGGATTCGATTCCCGCTACAGACATCCGGGAGGAGTTCTTTTTGAAGCGGTTCATTGCCGCCCAGCAGGATCGCATTGCCTCCCAGGAGCACCGTCGACATGAAGGGCTCAGGCGCCAGCACGCGTCCGCATTCCCCCAGAACAACGCCCAATTCTCCATAGCCCATCTCGGCTCCACCGACGGACTCCGGGAATAGAATGCCGATCCAGCCGAGCTCACCCATTTCCTTCCAGAGGTCTCGAGAGAATCCGACGGCGTCCCGTGAGTCTCGCAGTTCTCTCATTCGCTCGACGGGCGACTTCTCGTCGAAAAAGCTCTTCGCCATGTCGCGAAGAATCAGTTGATCCTCAGTGAGTATCAGTCCCATGGTGCCTTTCCTTCATTCAATGAGATGGGGTGGATGTGCGTTTTCAGGCGAAGAGCTTCTCGCAGCCTGTGCCTTCTAGAAATGAGTCGATAGTGGTTCGCGTGTCGGATTCGAGTTGCTTGTACTGTTCCTGAAGCCAGCCGAGGCACTTCCCTTGATAGGGAAAGGGTTTTTGCACCCAAGGTTGCCCGGCGATTTCGGTCTCGACTTTCTCGGCTCCGCGGGCGAGGGCTTCGGCGTTGGCGATCAAGAACGGCGAATAATAGCGCCCGACTTCCCCGAGGAGTCCGCGAATTGTCTCCGGGAGGGTTTTGGCCGTTTGCCAGCCCTCCTCGTCGACGCCGAGGCCTGATAGATCCTCCATCTGTTCGGTCCAGGCGTAAATGCGAGGCGAGCGCTCCGCGGTGATGGCCGAGGGCGTGGGGTCGAAGAGCGCCAAGCACGTGAGCTGACCCATCAGGGCGAAGTCCGCCGCGGCGGGTCGATTTCCGAAGAGGAAACGGCTTTCTTGCAAGTGGGCATCAAAGGCGTCCAGGAAGCGTTCGTAGCTTTCCTCGATCACCGCCGCGGTCACGTCGTTCGATCCGACGACCCCGAGCCGGCCAATTTGCCGATCCCCGATCATCTTTTGGATCGGTGCGATCTCATCATTGCTCACAGCCGTCATGGCCCAATGCGGAAGGACACAACGCGCCTTGGTGGCGTCGGCCTCGTGATACCACCGATAGTGGAACATGCACTTGGTGAGCCACTCGTCGGCGTAGTCTTCAAGTATCGCGTCTAAAAAGGCGAGGGCGGGGTCCGAGGGGATCACCGACCTTGCCTCGAACTCTTGCTCGAAGCGGCGAATTAACGGCGTGGAGTCTGTCGTGGGAACAATTTCGCCTTTTTCGTTCGGCAGATAAAAAGTGGGGAGCAGAGGGACCTTGGGGGTAGGTCGTGCAGCGGCTTCGGGTGAATTTTGCAGGATGAAGGTCATCGGGATTCTTCGGTAGCGAAGCAGAGATCGCATCTTTCGGGAATAGGGCGAGCCGGGGGCCCCCAGCATTTCAAGCGGAAGCGAAAGCGACATTGTCGAGGGACCTCATCGGGGGGTCAGGGATTAGGGGGCTGCCGGAAGCTTGTTAAAGTAGGTTAAGCACCCTAATGTGGTCAAGACATTCAAGTGTGAGGAGGCCGGCATGGCGAGCACCCGACGCAGTCGAATTTTCATTACGGCAGGCTTTCTCCTGGTCGTCGGGGTGGTCTTTCTCCGATTCGGTCTCCCCGGCGTGTTGCACGCTGCCGGGTTGCATCCCGAGTATGAGAGAGGCGATTTCGCGCTCGACGGTCGACGAATCCTCCTGGTGGCCACCAATCACGATGTCTTGGGTGAAGGAGGCGATCCCACGGGTGTCGCCATTTCAGAAGTGACCGAGCCTTACTACGATTTCCTCGATGCGGGGATTCAAGTCGACCTCGCAAGCCCCCGGGGTGGCGTGATTCCGGTTGATCCGCAGACGCTGTTTTGGGTGATGAGCACGCCTTCGGTGGACCGCTATCGCGAGGACCCGGCCCTGCAAGCCAAGCTGGAGAACTCGATTCCCATTGCCGAAGTCGACGCTTCTGATTATGACGCGATTTTTCTAGCCGGCGGCTGGGGGGCCGCCTATGACTTGGGCTACTCCGAAGAATTGGGAGAGAAAATCACCGAAGCCAACGCCAACGGGGCGGTCATCGGCGGCGTGTGTCACGGGCCGCTGGGCCTGCTTCAAGCGAAGGCACCCGATGGCTCTCCTCTGGTGGCGGGCCGTCGACTGACGGCGGTGACCGACAAGCAGGTTCAAGAGTTGGGCATTGATGTGACGCCTCAGCACCCCGAGCGAGAGCTGAGAGCCGCCGGTGCGGTCTTTGAATCCGACACGGCCTTCCGGGATGTGTTCGCCACGCACGTCGTGGTGGATAAAAATCTTGTCACAGGCCAGAATCAGAACAGCGGCGGGGCAGCCGCCCAAAGCGTCATGGAGTTGCTCTCTCAAGACCAGACGGGGAGCTGACGAGCCGGTGTCAGCGCGACAAACGACGCGCGAACGTATCCTGAAGATGAGCCGGGAACTCTTCAACTCAAAAGGCTATGCGGGGACGACGCTTTCCGAGATCGCTTCGGCTGTGAACATCGCCGAGGGCAATCTCTGGTATCACTTTCGCACCAAACTGGATCTCGCGATCGCGCTTGAGGATGAAATCCGGATTGAAGTTCGCGCCATGACGGACGCGTACCCGAGTGGGGCCTCCATTGAGTGGGATTACGTGAAGGCGATCACCGACTCAATGCAAACCCAGTGGGATTACCGATTCCTGCTTCGGGACCAACTCCAGTTTCGGTCCGATGGCCGGGTGGTCCGCCTCGATCCCGATATGGTCCAGCACTTTGACGGCGTTCGAGCCCTCCTTGGGTTGATCCAGAAGGCTGGAATGTTTCGCCGCGACCCCTCTGTTGACATCTCTCTTCTCGCTCGTTCGCTCTGGATTGTGAGTCGATATTGGGGGGACTACCTCCGGGAGCAAGAGGGGGTCGAAGGAATGGACCAGAAGGATCAAGAGCGGGGGATTCGACAGCACTTTAGTATTCTTCTCCCCCACTTAACCGCCTCGGGGCGTCGAAAGTTCATCGGTGCAATCGAAGACGTCACAGGATTCGTGATGCCATGACCTTATGCCGAACAAACTGATCGACGAAGAGGAAATTCAGAACCGCATCCGTTCCCTCGCCAATGAATTGGCTGAGGTGTTCCGGGAAGAGATGACACTCGTCGTCGTTCTGAAGGGCAGTTTTGTTTTCGGGGCCGATTTGCTTCGTGCTTTGGGTCGCTTGGGCGTCGACCCGCGGGTCGAGTTCATCCAACTTAGGAGCTACCGGGGCGGGCGTAAGTCTGGCGAACTGGAATTGGTCGGACCGCTCCCTGAAGGACCGCTCGGTTCAGTGCTGCTCATCGATGACATCGCGGACACGGGTCGATCTCTCGACGCGGCCCGCGGTCTGCTCGAGCCGTTGTCAACGGATATTCGAACCTGCGTTCTGCTCGACAAGCCCACAGGCCGCAGAGTGGATGTACAGCCTGATTTTGTCGGGTTTACGGTCGGTGGGGATTTTGTTGTTGGATATGGACTCGACGATGACGAGCACCAGCGACAGCACCCTTTTATCGGAACCGTTGCTTAAGCCGCCCCGATCGCTTTTCCGCCTTGGATGTTATTCGACCACTTCAACGCCCCGCCAAAAGGCAATCCGGCCAGCGATGTGGGCTGCCTCTGACTTCGGGTCAGGGTAACACCAGGCCGAGGCTTTGTTGATCTCACCCTCGACCGCGACGTCGTAGTACGAGGCCTCGCCCTTCCAGCCGCAAACAGTTTTATGATCACAATCTGAGAAATACTCTTTGCAAATTGCGTCGCCCGGAAAATAGTGGTTGCCCTCGACGATGACTGTGTCGTCACTTTCTGCAATCACTTGACCGTTCCATATCGCCTTCATGGTGTTTCCTCGTTTCTGTTGAACCGATTGGCTGATTTGATGGTGGGGCAATTGAGTCGACCATGTCGGGGCGATTCGAGTTTGGGCCCCCGAACCCCTTGAGAATACATTTTGTTCGCACCAGCGCTTTCGGGCACTCGCCGCTAGGTTTGACCCCCATGGCGATTTTAATGGTCGATGCTTCACCAGACGAATGCCCTTGGGGCGGCTGGGCCCAACCCAACGTTGACTGGTGCGAAGAAGAGCTCTGCGGCTGGATCGTCAATCCTGCTGATACCTGGTCCAATTTGGCCTATCTGGCATTTGGTCTGCTCATGATCATGCAGGCACGGCGCTCCGGGAATTCACAGCTTAGTTTCTTCGGTCCTGCCAGCATTCTCGTTGGGGTCGGCTCTTTTGCCTATCACGCCTCTCACACTTATTTTTTTCAATTTTTTGATTTTGTGGGGATGTTTGTTTTCTGTCTCACGGTGGTCACCGCCAACGCGCTCCGCATGGGTTGGATCGGCCCTGAAAGGCAGTGGCGTTTTCTCGGGTTAGGCGTTCTCATTTTTAGCCTACTCGTACCGATTTTGTCCGAAGCCCACGTACCGATCCAGCTTCTCGTGGCCTTGCTGATTGCAGGCATCTTGAGTCAGGAGCTGACCATCCGCGCTCGAACCGGTTCGCAGGGCGGGAAAGCGAACTATCGGCTTTACGGATTGGCCTGGGGGTTGCTCGCGCTGGCCGGTGGGTTTTCGCTGGCCGACGTCACCCGGACTTGGTGTGATCCGAGCCGCCATTGGATACAGGGTCACGCCGTCTGGCACTTGCTTTCGGCGACCTCTCTCTATGTGCTCTTCCTCTTCTATCGACGCCTCGGGGAAGGAGCGGGCGAGGGCAACGGCTGAGTAAAGCGAGCGGACGCTTCGTGATACTCTTCGGGCCTCGACCGACTTTTTATTTTAGGGCCAGTACAACTCCGGAGAAACCGAACATGAAAGATGCTCATTCTCAGCCGGCGGGTCAGACTCAGGACCTGCTCTACGATCCGGAAGTCCCGACCCTGACCCATGCCGAAAGATCGCGAACGCTTCTTGACCATTGCTCGCGCGGGACGCTCTCGACATTGACTCATGAGGAGCCTGCGTATCCCTACGGTTCCTTCATCACCTTTTCGCTTGCCGGCGATGATCCCACTTTTTTTGTGTCTGAGTTGGCCGAGCACACTCGTAATCTCCGCCAGAATGACCGGGCTTCATTGATGGTGGTCGAGGATTTGGCCGACGACCCGCTTGCCAATAGCCGGGCGACTCTTCTCGGTCGCATGGTTGAGGTGAAGGAGGCCGACGCCCGGGAGCAAGCCCGAGCCAGCTATCTCGAGTCCCATCCCTCGGCTTCGCGCTACATCGACTATTCAGATTTCAATTTTTGGCAACTTCGTGTTGAATCAATTCGCTATATCGGCGGATACGGACGGATGTCGTGGGTGAGCGCCGACGAATGGCAGGCGAGCGAATCAGACCCTATGCGTCCTTTTGCCGCCGGCATCATCAAACATATGAATGAAGATCATGGCGACGCAATGGTGGACTATTGCCGAGTGCTGAGTCGGGCCACCGATACGAAATCAGCCACGATGACCGCAGTGGATCGATATGGCTTTGAAATGTCCGCCCTGACCGGAGAGGGTCCCCGGCCCATTCGCTTGGCTTTTTCCGGGCCCATTGGCTCAGCCGACGAAGCCCGCAAAGAAATGGTGGCCCTCGTAAAACGGTGTCGGGCGGCATCGAGCTCCAGGCCTGATGCGGTTTCCGCCGACTGAACCAGCGTCGGATTGTGGCCGGTCCTCGCATTCAAGTCGGTCGCGGCGGACGGTACATGAACGTGATGGGAGGGCCGTCGTCGGGGAGCCGCTCTTCGCTCACGGCTTCGAAGCCGTGTTTTCGATACAGCGGAGGATTGAGCGCGTTGGTCGACTCCAAGTAGGCGGGCATATGTTGCTGATCGCAAAGCGCGAGCCCGGCTCGCAGCAGGGCATGGCCGATCCCCTGGCCTTGGTGGCCAAGCCGAGCCCCGATGGCGTGAAGGTAGAAATGTGGCTCTTTTGGCCGGTTTCGAACGAGCAGTTTTCCGAAATATTCTGCCCGCTTTAGCCCCTCCACCCCCTGAGCGCGAAACAGCGCCCAACCCGACTGCAAAATTCTCCAGTGAAAAGGAGTTTGACGGGGGGCGTGAGGGGGGAGCCAAATGGCGGCACCTGTTTCCGTCTGATTGACCCACATCAGGCCGCGATGCATGTAGTGGGATTCGATTTCACTTCTGAAAAATTGGCTGGTCCGTTCCGCCGGAGCGCCCATCCAGGCCAGGGCCGGGTCATGGGTGAAGGCATCGCCCAGAATGTCGCTGATCAGAACCCTGTCTTGTGGGTAGGCTTGGCGAATTGTGCTTTGGCCGGTTGTGTGGCTGTCCAGTCTTGACGGGGAAGAATCCATTTGGCCTCGGGTCGAGCGCCGTCGGCTCGATGATGATCCGACGGTGTGGAAGGTACGCCTAGCGGTTGAGGAACCAAAGGCCGGCGTTTAAGTAACTGGCGAATGTGACCCACGCCCAGTAGGGCACCAGAAGCATTCCCGCGGCTCGGTCAATGCGCCAGAAAACGAGCAGCGTCGAGCCGAGCACCCCCCCAAGAATCAGGATCTCAATCAAGGCGAGGCCAGGTCGGTGGAGCCCGAAGAACAGCCCGGACCACCCGGCATTGAGCAGGAGCTGCGCGCCCCAGAGGGCCAGCGGTCGCACGGCGTCGGGTCTGACGCGCCAGACAAGCCATCCGGAAACGGCCATCGCGAGATACAGAACCGACCAAACCGGGCCAAAGATCCAATTCGGCGGATTGAGGGGCGGCTTGACGAGGGCCTCGTACCAAGTCCCCGGCTGAAAGAACGCGCCAAACAGCGCGGCCATGGAGACCAAGGCAAGGAAGACGACGAGGGCGATCAGGTTCCGCATGACTGATTCCAGGATGATGCTCGCCCGATGAAGACCCCGGCCATCGCGTGGTCGCTTGCGGGCTTGATTGGATGCGTTCGAGAACCAGGAGGCTAGCGGCCTGGCCAGACCTTCTCACCTCGTCCGATTGATTTTCCGATTCTCCACCATTCTGCTCGACGAGGTGATCGACGGTCCTCGATTCGCTAAGCCTCTTAAACGGGCGCAGGGCTTGGAGAGGCCATCGCCGCGTAGCGAGAAATCCCAAGGAGGTGCAGGATGGCCCATGAAGTCGTGATTCGGTCCGGCCAGATCGTCGATGGCACGGGCTCGGCGCCTCGACGCGGAGACATCGCAATCGACGACGGTGTGATCACCGCCGTTGGGGAGGTGTCGGCGCGAGGCCGCAGGGAGGTCGATGCCGAGGGTCATGCGGTGACTCCGGGATTCGTCGACATCCACACCCACCTCGATGCGCAAATCGCATGGGATCCCGCCTGCACGCCCGTTTCTTGGCATGGGGTTACGACGGCTTTGATGGGCAACTGCGGAGTCACCTTCGCGCCCTGCAAGCCCACTGATCGCGAGCTGCTCGCCGGGATGATGGAAACCGTTGAAGACATCCCGAAGTCCGCGATTCTCGAGGGCCTGCCCTGGGATTGGGAGGGCTATGGGGGCTATCTGGATGCGATCGAGCGTCTTCAGCCGGGGCTAAACGTGGCGGGCTTGGTGGGCCATTGCGCTGTTCGTTTTTACGTCATGGGTGAAAGGGCTGTCGAAGAAGATGCGAGCGAAACTGAGATCGCTCAAATGGCATCGATCGTCGCCCAGAGTATCGATGATGGTGCCGTCGGTTTTTCGACGAATCGCTTCCCCCCTCATGTTCTGCCGGACGGGCGGTCGATCCCTGGAACGTTCGCGGACCCGTCCGAACTGTTTGAGATCGCTCGGGTCGTGGGTCCCCGCAATGCGCTGATGCAGAACGTTCTGGATTTTTCGAAGTTCGAAGAGACAACGGATCTCATTCAAGCGCTCGCTCGCACCAGCGGGGGTCGGGTTCTGTTTTCCTTTGGGTCGGCGCCGGACCCGGCTTCAGGTCGAGACGGTGCCAATTACCTCGCCCACTTGAATCAAGATGGACTGGACATATCGGCGGTTACCCAGCCGCGGGGTTCGGGCTTTATCTTCGGCTTGCAGGGGCTCCTGCCCGTGGGCGGCCGGTCCTGGGGTGAGCTGCGGAGAATGGACTTTGAAGCGCGCTGGTCGGCCATCCACGACCCGCAGTTCTGCGAACGACTGATCGCCGATGCAACCCGGGAGGATGTTCGGACCGCTCCGCCTGAGCAGGTGTTTTGGATGGGCGATGAGTCCAAGCCTCAGTACACCTCACCCGAAGAGGTCAGTTTGGCGGAAATGGCCGCTCGCGCGGGCGAGCACTTTGCCGAGACCTTTCTGCGCATGGCCCGCGAGTCGAAAGGCAAGGGCTGGTTTACCTTTCGAATGTTCAATCAGAGCATCGACGCGCTGAGAGACTTGCTGCAAAGCCCTCATGTCTTCCCGATTCTCGGCGATGCCGGAGCGCACGTGTCGCAGATCATGGATGCTGGATGGGCGAGCTTTGTGCTTTCCCATTGGGTGAGGGAAGAAGGCCTCTTCAGCCTCGAAGAGGCGATCCGGAGAATGACCTCGGCGCCCGCAAGAATCCTGGGCTTAAAGGACCGGGGCGTTCTGAAAGAGGGCATGCGAGCCGATCTGAACGTTTTGGATCCGGCGCGGGTCGCAGAACGCCAACCCGAAATGGTTCATGATTTTCCGGGTGGCGCGCCGCGGTTCATTCAGCGAGCGGATGGATATCGTGCCACGATCATCAACGGCCAAATCAGCGTTGAGCACGGAGAGCATACCGGCCTACGGGCTGGCGAGGTCTTGCGGCACCAGGCCTGATCGAAGCTATGCCGTCGATCAAAGCAGATCTTTGCGAGTCCTTAGTGGATGATCGCCCGGCAAGGATGAATCACTCCTAAGGGAAATCCGTCTCAGTCAGAGCTAGAGTGCCCAGAACTTGAGATCTGGAGGCTGTCCTGAGTATCGACCAGATGATCGACCAGGCGTTTCGCCCCGTAGCCAAATTCGCGGCTGATATTGTTTTTGTATCGATCCCAATCGGCCAGCTGGAACTTCCTCTCATTGTTCTTTTTCTGATTTCCGGCGCTACTTTTTTCACCTTCTATCTTCGATTCATCAACTTGCGTGGCTTTTGGCACGCGATCCGAATCGTGATGGGCAAGGAAGACAAAGAGGGAGAAGAGGGCGAAGTCTCTCACTTTCAAGCCCTGACGACAGCGGTCTCCGGCACAGTGGGCGTTGGCAATATTGCCCACGTCGCGGTGGCTGTTTCAGTGGGCGGGGCCGGGGCAGCCTTCTGGATGGTGGTGGCTGGCTTTCTCGGTATGGCGTCGAAGTTTGCCGAGTGTACGCTCGGAGTGAAGTACCGAACGGAGAATCCAGATGGCACCGTTTCAGGCGGCCCTATGTTCTTCCTTCATAAAGGCTTGGCGGAAAAGGGCTGGCCGAAGCTTGGGCGCGTTCTCGGTTCCTACTACGCCATTTGCATCGCGATCGGCAGCCTCGGCGTCGGGGCGATGTTTCAATCGAACCAGGCGTATCAGCAGTTCGTTGCCGCGACAGGTGGCGAAGAGAGTTGGGCCGCGGGTTGGGGATGGGTCTTCGGGCTGGTGCTCGCCCTTCTGGTGGCGATAGTCATCATGGGCGGCATTCAGAGCATCGCCCGGGTGACGGAGAAATTGGTGCCCTTCATGGCCCTGCTCTACATCGGGACGGGCCTTTTTGTGATTGCTTCCAACGCAGATCGGATTCCCGCCGGTCTGGTCGCGATTGTTCAAGGGGCCTTCTCGCCAGACGGATTAGAGGGGGGTGCGATTGGCGTGCTGATCCTCGGATTTCGGCGCGCCGCGTTTTCCAATGAAGCGGGCATCGGCTCTTCGTCGATCGCCCACGCCGCGGTTCGCACTGGAGAGCCCATCACCCAGGGTTTTGTGGCCATGCTGGAACCCTTCATCGATACCCTGATCGTCTGCTCGATTACGGCTCTGGTGATTGTGACGGCTTTTGATCCCGGAACCCTTGCGACCGGCGAGCTGAATGGCGTCCTGTTGACTTCGGCGGCTTTTGAGCAGGTCGTGTCCTGGTTCCCCCCGGTACTTTCACTGGTGGTTGTTCTCTTTGCCTATTCGACTCTGATTTCCTGGTCCTACTACGGCCTCGAAGGTTGTATCTATCTCTTTGGACCAGGACGCGGCATCCGCGTTGGTTTCAACGCCCTTTACTGTCTCTTTGGGGTCATTGGTTGCACGACGAGCTTGGTCGCCATCCTCGACTTCACTGACGCGATGATCTTCGCAATGGCCTTTGCCAACCTGATTGGTCTCTTCATCTTTGCGCCCACCATTCGTTCTGAACTCGACGTGTACTGGTCTCGGATATCCGCCGAGCGCTGATTCCCGCTGCCTCGGAGCGGCAGTCGACGCGAAGGGCCCGCGGGGGCAGCCGACTGGAGGGTTCGTGTCTTCGGGCCTAGTCTTCGGCCATGCCCATCGATCTTGAGCAGCGCCAACAGTTCGAACGCCTAGGATTCACGAACCTCGGGCCCCTCTTCGATGCCGCAGAGTGCGCCCGGATAGCAGATGAATACGACCGCCTGGTTTCTTTCGATTCGCAGGTGCTGGGCAACAAGGAAGAGGGTGAATTTCCATACCGGGCGATGCTCAATTACCGAAGTCCCGCGCTTGCTTCCTTCATTCAACATCCAGCGCTGCTCGATGTTGCCCGGGAATTTTTAGGCGATGACATTCGTTTTTGGTGGGATCAAGGCATTAACAAGGCGCCAGGATCAGGAAGCTTGATCGATTGGCATCAGGACAATGGTTACACCAATGGAAAAACAGCTCCTTTTCTGACATTTTGGCTGGCTCTGGATGACTCATCGATCGAAAACGGTGGCTTGATGGTGGTGCCGGGCTCTCATCATCAAGGGCTTCTGCCGCATCACTATGAGACGGTCCACGCAGTGATCGACGAGGGCGCGCTCGATACAGCCAACGCCGTTCCGCTCGACGCGCAAGCTGGAGATGTTTTGCTCTTTTCTTCGTATCTTGCTCATCGGACGGTCGGGAACCACACGAAAAGCCGTCAGCGGCGCGCCTGGGTTCTGCAATATTGTCGAGCCGATCAGCGCAATGAGGAAACCGGCGAAATTTATGACAACCGGCCCTGGGTGATGAAGCACGGTGAAATCCTCAAGGAAACTTTTTGCGAGCGGGTTCTAAATCTTCGCGGGGATCGGCCCTAGCCGACCGAGGCAATGGCGGTTCGGCCGTATTGTCCATGAGGTCGAAGCGGACCCGTCTGATCAGAAAGGATTTTCCTGATGCCCATGGAAGTTCGCATCGAACCGACGGAGATCGAGTCGGTGCTTGAGGTTCACACCGGACGGGTCGAAGACGAGCGAGGTTCTTTTAGCGAGTCATATTCAGCCGAGATGTGGTCGCGGGCCGGCTTCAAAGAGATTTTTTTACAAGACAATCTGAGTCGGTCATCTCGAGGCACGCTGCGGGGCATGCACTACCAAATCAATCCTGCCGGAATGGGAAAGCTCGTTCGTTGTGTGAGTGGCGCCATTTTTGATGTCGCGGTTGATTTGCGGCAAAACTCTCAAACTTTCGGTCAATGGGTTGGGCGTGAGCTGGCGGGCACCAGCGGACTTTCGCTTTGGGTGCCCGTGGGCTTCGCTCATGGTTTCGTGGCCCTCGAAGAGAACAGCCTTGTCCATTATAAGTGCACAGCGATTCATACTCCGGCTGCTGAGAGAGCGATTCATTACCGCGACCCCCGTCTGGGAATCGAGTGGCCCATTGAACCGACGATCGTCTCGGCAAAAGATGAAGAGGCCCCACTCTTCGACCAGGCCGAGATGAACTTCAATTAGGGCCGGATCGCTTCGCGGTTCGTGATGTCTATCCTGAGGATGAACGAGGACGAACAATGCATATTCTCTTTGTGCTGGGCAGTCTGCGTTTAGAGTCTTCGAGTCGGCGTTTGGCCAATGCGATTCGGGTCAGCCTGCCAGAAGACACGGAGTCGGAAGTCGTCGACGGACGTGAGTTGCCTCTGTTCGATGCGGATTTAGAGAGCCAGCCCAAGCCACGGTCCGTGCAAATCATGATTGATCAGGTCGATCGAGCCGATGCATTGATTTTCGTGACGCCTGAATTCAACTATGGAATCCCGGGCCCGTTGAAAAACCTCGTGGACTGGGCCTCTCGGCCACCGTTTAACTCGCCCCTCAAAGCAAAACCAAGCCTGGTCATCAGTCAATCGATCTCGCCAGCAGGGGGTTCCCGGGCCCACGCCCAGTTGACGGCGGTTTTGAGCGCCACCCTGACGCCGACTTACTTGGTCCCGAGCTTCACCATCCCGGCGGTTCATGAGAAGTTCGACGGAGATGGGCAGTTGACCGATGCCCTGACTCAAATGCGAATCGACGCGACTTTGCCTGGTTTTCTTCACTGGGTCGCACAGGAAGCCAATCGATCGACGAGCGGATGACTTCGCCTTCGCGCGCTCCGGGTCGAGGATGTCGGTGTCAGTCTGCAGTGCGTCGCCCAAGGTCCTCAAGACGACTGGGGACGCCGAATTCGGCGCGGTACGACCGAATTCGCTGAAGGTCTTCCGGCGTAATGGCATGAGGCCCGCCCTGATCGGGATGGAGATGTTCGACGATATCGTCGAGGTCCACGATGGATTCTGTCCGCATCGAAAATTCGCGGCCGACTTCCTCGAGGGCCGACCCTTCTTCAGAGGGTCCACGTTCCATTCGGTCGACACTGATGACCAGGCCGCTCAGCTCAATGGCCGCGGCCGCCCGCAGGATGGGCACAGTCTCTCGGATAGACGTCCCGGCTGTCGTCACGTCTTCGATGATGAGCACCCGATCGCCATCTTTCAGGGGGTGGCCCACCAGAACACCCCCCTCGCCGTGATCTTTGGCCTCTTTCCGGTTAAAGCAAATCGCCACGTCGAGATCATGCGCGTCCGATAGCGCCTCGGCCGTTGCGACCACCAGGGGAATGCCCTTGTAGGCGGGCCCGAAGAGCACATCAAAGTCTCGACCGAAGGCTGCGGTGATCGTCCTCGCGTAGGCGAGACCGAGGGCGCGCATCTGAGATCCGAGGGTATACCGGCCGGTGTTCACAAAGTACGGCGTTGGACGACCGCTCTTTGTCACGAAGTCTCCGAAGGTCAGAACTCCGGACTCACACATGAAGTCGATAAATGCCCGCTTCGAATCAGTCATGGGGGGCGACAGTACCACCGCGTCGGGTCGGATCCCATCCGACCGGGTTCGGAAAGGGACGCCGTGGACTGAACGAGCGAGCTCGCGGTTGGGCGGAACCCCTCAAGGCTCCCCAAGGGAAAGTCTCCGAGGAGAAGCGCGGCCACCATACACTTGCACGCTCGGGCACGGTAAAGTCGGAGTCCCTTCACCCCCAGCCCCGGGATCCGCCGATGATCCCCTTGTAAGGAAGAGACCCTCTCCATGTCTGAAACAAATGAATACACCCCGCCGAAGGTTTGGCAGTGGAATCAAGAAAGCGGCGGACGCTTTGCGAAGATCAACCGACCCATCGCGGGCCCGACGCATGAAAAAGATTTGCCCGTCGGAGAGCATCCCCTCCAGCTTTACTCTCTGGCGACCCCCAACGGCGTCAAGGTGACGGTTCTTCTGGAAGAGCTTCTCGCGCTCGGCAAAACGGGCGCTGAATACGATGCTTGGTTGATCAATATTCAAGAAGGCACCCAGTTCAGTAGTGGTTTTGTCTTGGCGAATCCGAATTCAAAGATTCCGGCCTTGGTCGACCACAGCACGGATTCGCCGACCCGCGTGTTTGAATCCGGCGCCATCCTTGTTTACTTGGCTGAAAAATTTGACGCGTTCATTCCGAAGGACCCCTCGGCCCGGGCCGAGTGTCTGTCGTGGCTGTTCTGGCACGTGGGCAGCGCGCCTTTTCTGGGCGGCGGGTTCGGCCATTTCTACGCCTATGCGCCCAGCAAGATCGAGTATCCCATCGATCGATACGCGATGGAGGTCAAGCGCCAACTCGATGTCCTCGACCGGAACCTAGCCGAGCGACCCTTCCTGGCCGGCGACGAGTATACGATCGCTGACATGGGGGCTTGTCCCTGGTACGGCGGTTTGGTGCTTCACAATCTTTATAGCGCGGAACAGTTTCTTGATGTTGCGTCTTATCGAAATGTGGTCCGGTGGGCCAAAGATTTCGAGGCCCGCCCGGCTGTGCAGCGAGGTCAAAGGGTCAACAAGGCCTGGGGAGCGGAGGAACTCCGCGTGCCTGAGCGGCATAGCGGATCGGACCTCGATGTGGCGGGTGCGGACTGACGCGGTCAAACACCCTTTGACTGACCGGCGAAACGCTTAAGTCTTCTGCTTCCTGCGAGAGGGTCTGCTCATGAGCCTGATTTTGTACGGCGCCCCACTTTCTCCCTTTGTTCGAAAGGTCGATGTCTCTCTTCGGGAGAAGGGAGTGGAGTTCGAATTGGAAAGCGTCAACATTCTTCCGATGCCCGACTGGTTTAAAGAGATCAGTCCGGCTCGGAGGATTCCCGTTCTCCGCGATACGGCGGTCGGGACTGAGGGGCGCGTCGGAACGATCCCGGATTCCTCGGCAATCTGCGCCTATGTGGAGCAAAAGTTTCCCGCCCCGCCGCTTTATCCCACAGACCCTTACGCCCGCGGCCGAGCGGTGTGGCTCGAGGAGTACTGCGACAGCGACTTGTCGGGCGTGGTTGGAATGGGCATTTTTCGTCCGATCCAGTTTGCCCGATTTGCGGGAAAGGATCCCGACCTGGCCACCGCGCGGCAGAATTATGCGGAGCGTCTGCCGGGCCCGCTCGATTACCTTGAGGGAGAGCTCGACGGCCATGAATTTTTGGTGGGAAGCACCCTCACGATTGCGGATATCACCGCCGTTTGCGTCCTGACGCAGCTCGAGCTGGTTGCGGGTCCTTTGGATGCCTCTCGGTGGCCGGCCTTGGCTGGGCTCGTGAAGCGGCTTTCGGCTCGGCCGAGCTTTGTGCCTTGTCTTGAGATTTGCCACAAAATCGTGAAGCAGGACCCGATCGATCTCGCCGGGGACTGAGTTCTCAAATCAAGAGGCTTCGTCGAACCCCTTCGGCCAGCTATTCTTTCTAACCCTGGGTTTTTCTGTTGAAAGCTGAATGTGACTGGTCCTCCCCAAAACTTTGACGACTGCCTCGCCCGCCTCGCTCCGCTTCGAGAGTCGCTTCTAAACCACCGTGTGTACAGCACACTGTCGAACGAAGCGGCCCTGGGGTGCTTTATGGAGCATCACGTTTGGGCGGTTTGGGATTTCATGGCCATCTTGAAGGCCATCCAATCACACTTCAGTTGTGTCGAAACGCCCTGGGTTCCCCGTGGCG
>NHEP01000101.1 GCA_002171515.1 bacterium TMED88
CCCGGTCGAAAAAAGGAACCTCCACCGGAACCCCGCCGCAGCTTTCAACAATGCCTCGAATCAGTGGCCAAAATGGCGCAAGAATCAGCACCTGATCACCGGGCTGAAGCAGTGCGCCCAGCGCGCATCCTAGGCCCGCTGTCGCGCCAGCGGTGATCAGCACCGATTCCCGCTCGCAGGTCATATGGTTCCGACCGCGGACTTTGTCGACGACCGTGTCAACCAAAGCGGGCAGACCTCGAGTGTCGAGATAACGATGAAGACCCTCGATTTCGTCCGTCCGCAGGTCTTCCATGCGGGCCCCCACCGCCGGCTCGAGCCAGGTGTCTCCGACATGCAGAGGAAAGATCGGACCGCGCTGGGCCTCCGCGCGATCGGCCAATGGGGAGTAGACGGCGCCGGGCATGGCGACCACCTGCGGTGCGAAACCGGAACGGCGGCTCACAAAGCGCCCATCAGAGCGCCTCGCATCGGCGCTCAATGAGGCAGTTACGCTGCACCATCGGCATCCCGAGGCAAGAGGTCCGCGTAGCCCTCACGAAAGGTGGGCCGAGAAAACACATACCCTTCGGCTCTCAGACGGTCGTTGCGACACCTTTTACTTCCGCGACCGGGCAACGCGACTTCTTCCGAGGGCAGAACCCGCCCCAACTCGGAGGCCATCCAGCGCAGTACATCGGCTCGGTCCGCGGGATCATTGTCGACGCCGACATAGGTCGGTGCCGGTTCGTCCAAACCGAGGAGGTACTCGATCGCCGCAGCGGTATCCTCGCGATGAATTCGATTGCCGTACTGCGGGGTCGGATAGACGGGGACCGGAGCCCCGGAAAGGACACGTCGGACCATCGAGGTCCGATCCGGGCCGTAGATCCCGCCCAAACGAATCGCGGTGCTGGGAAAAGAACTCCCCAGCAACAGGCGTTCGGTCGAAAGCATAATTTCACCAGCGAAATCCTGCGGGTGGGTTGGGGAGTCCTCATCCACCCACTCCCCGCGTCGCTGTCCATAGACCGAGGTACTCGAAGTAAAGATCACCCGTGCAGGCCGCTGCCCCTCATCTTTCAGGACGCGGAGGATATTCCCCATTCCATCCAAATAGAGGGATCGATAAGCGGACTCGGCCCGGGACTTTGCGCCCGCCGCAAAAACCACAAAGTCCACTCGGCCCGGCAGTGCCCCGATTCCGTCGGAACGACTGATGTCCGCCGCCAGCGGCACAAAAGCCTCCGGGAGCGAGGAGGGGTCTCTTCGCATCCCAAAGACACGGTGACCTTTATCGTTCAGGCGCTGACCCAGTGCCTGACCCACATATCCGCATCCAACTATCAAAACGTTCGCCATAGCACCGGAAGAATGCCAGAACACCCGGCCCGCGACACCCCGCGTATACTGGAGGCTATGTTGCCGTTGATCGGGATCCCGCTGAGCCTTGACGATCGCGAACGCTGGAGACCCGGTCGCCGCTATCTTTATCTCGATGAACTCTACCCCCGAGCCGTCGAAAAGGCCGGGGGGTTACCCGTCCTTCTCCCTGCCCACGGCAACCCAAGGGAGTGGGCGGATCGGATCGACGCTCTCCTGATACCCGGGGGAGACGATCTTCTACCCCCGAGCCCGTACCCCGAGTCGGTCTCGTTCACCCCCACACCACAGGCCCAGTTGCGCTTCGACCGCGCCCTCCTTAAAGCCTCACTGGAACAAAACCGCCCAGCCTTAGGGATCTGCTACGGCGCTCAGCTTTTGGCACTTCACCATTCCGGGCAGTTGCATCACCACATCCCCAGCGACCTTCCGGACGCCAACGACCACCAGCTTCCCGAGACAGAGGGCCGACACCCCATCCAGATTGAACCGGAAAGCCGACTCAAAGAGGTCGTCGAATCCGAGACCACATCGGTCAACAGCCTTCACCAACAAGCGATTGCGAATCCGGGACGGGGCATGAAAGTCAGCGCTCGCGCACCCGACGGAGTTGTCGAAGCCATTGAGGCAATCGACCGCCCCTTCGTTCTCGGTGTGCAATGGCACCCAGAGCGACTCCCGGGAGCCGCCGGCCAGGGCCTGATTCAGGCGCTCGTTTCAGCAGCGAGGCGGGGTTAGACTTCGGCCATGTTCCGGGTTGCTCTCTCCGCACTGTTCTGGACCTTCATTGCAGCCACGTCCATCGTGATGTTTCCGATTGCACTGGCAACTTGGATTATCATGGCCCCCTTCGACCGAAGAAAGCGCGTCCTCCATCTCGTCACCTGTTTTTGGGCCTCACTCTACACCTGGCTCAACCCCGCATGGCCAACGTCTGTCCATCACCGGTCGCGCCTGGACTCTAACGAGGCTCGGATCTACGTGGCCAACCATCTGTCCCTGGTGGACATTCTGGTTCTTTTTCGGCTGTTTACCCATTTTAAATGGGTTTCCAAAATCGAAAACTTCAGGGTCCCCTTCATCGGCTGGAACATGTATCTGAACGGCTATGTCCCCCTGACCCGGGGCCACAAGCAGAGTGTCGTCAAAATGATGGAGCACTGCGACCAACTCCTTTGCCACGGAAACTCCATCATGATGTTTCCGGAGGGCACGCGATCGACGACGGGCCGAATGCGACGCTTCAAGCACGGCGCCTTCGAACTCGCCCTTCGAAATCGGGTCCCCATTCAACCCATTGCCATCCGCGGCACGGGCAGTGCTCTCCCCAAACGGGGATTCGTTCTCCAAGGGCGACATCCCATCTCCATTGATGTGCTGGAGCCCATTCGCCCGGAACAGTACGGCCAAGACGACGCCGAGGCCCTCGCCCTCCGGGTTCGCCAGGCCCTAATCGCGGAGCTGGGCGAACCCCCCGAGGAGGTCCCCTCAGCCGAAAGCGCCGCCGCCCCAATCTAGGCGGGCAATCGATTCACAAGGGGTCGTTCAAGATTCAGCTCGACCTTTGGGTTCGGCGCATCTTTCGCTCAAGACGCGTCGAAGCAGTTTTCCGGACGCACTCCGCGGCAAGGCCTCGCAACGATAAAAAGCGACGGGCACCTTGAAGCCTGCGAGCTCGGCCCGACAGTAAGCCGCTAAGTCAGAAGCCTCGGCATCCGATTCGGCGGCAACCCAATGCGCGACTGGACGCGCACCGAATTCCGAATCGGGGATCCCCGTCACGCCCACTTCCGCGACCGCTGGATGCCGCAGCAATACGGCCTCCACTTCAGCGGGATAAACATTTTCGCCCCCGGAGACGATCAGGTCATCTCGGCGATCCAAGACACACAGATTCCCCTGCTCATCCAGACGACCCATATCCCCGGTTCTAAACCCGGCTTCGAACCAGGGGGCACTCGAGCGTCCAGTTGAACCAAGATACCCTCTCATCAAGGTGGGGCCTGCGATCCAAATCTCGCCCGCTTCCCCCACGGGCGCATCCAAGCCCTCGGGATTCAAGATGCGAATCCGGTTCCCCGGCAAGGGAACCAATCCCTCTTCCGGTCTCGAAACCACCTCAGCGGGGGGGCGGGTCGCCACCTGCGAGGTGGCCTCGGTCAATCCATACGTCGACGCAATGGGCCATCCTCGCTCGACCGCTTCATCGACCAGATGGGCCGGCGTCGGGCCTCCGCCCAGCAAGGCACAACGCAGACTCGCAGGCGCGCGCGCGGACTCATCCAAACGCAGAATTCGGTCCAGCATGCTCGCCACCAGAGAAATGTGTGTGACGTGGCTTCGCTCGAGTTCGTACAGCACCTCGGCCGCATCAAAACCCGGGTGCAGGATGGCAGTCCCGCCATACAAGCAACTCCGGGTCAAAATCGAGAGACCTCCGACATGAAAAAGCGGCATACAGGCCAACCAGCGATCCCCAGCACTCGCCCCCAGCAGGGCCGCGGCCCCCTTGGCACTCGCTTCGAATGCTTCAGGTCCAAGAACCGCCCCTTTGGGTTGGCCGCTGGTTCCAGACGTGTAGAGAAGCGCCATCGCCCCCCTCAGCAGATCGGATGCAGGCGGCCACGGACTTCCTTCGGCCATCGGCTCCAAAGTCAGCTGACCTTCGCTGCTCACGGCGCCGAGGCCACGGCCTCCCATTTCCTGAGTCGCTCGACGGGCGGACTCGGCCAGAGCGTCATCCGCGTGAAGAACCCAACGAGCCCCGGCATCGGCGATCGGATGGGCCAGCTCACTGGGCGTAAGCCGCCAGTTGAGAGGCAAAAAAACCGCGCCGCGCTTCTGGAGTGCCCAGAACAACACGGGTAACTCCAGACCGTTTTGGAACAACCCGGCCACCACCTCGCCCGGACCCATTCCCATCTGCTCGAAGGCTCCAGCCAATCGCTCCGCTCGCTCATTCAGGCTCAGATAGGAGACAACGCGATCTCCCCATTGGAGCGCCGGCGCCCCAGGCGTCAAAGCGGATCTCGCCGCCAACCAGTCTTGAGGCACTTCCTTCATGAATGAACCTCAAAAGGCGGAGCCGTGCGTAATGCTTCCAATGCATCCGGGTCCGGCCGAAGCCCCAAGCCCGCTCCCTCGGGCACGGCCAACTGGCCCTCAACGATCGCAAGAGCAGGCGCGAGGTCTTGCTCAAAGATCGCCCCGGTCGCAAGGCCATCTGCGGGGCGACCCCGAGGCAGCCGGGCCGCAAAATGAGACGCCGCAGCAACCCCTATCACCGAGTCCAACAATGAGGTCACGATCACGGTCAATCCGGCATGAATTGCTTTCGCAGCCATCTCAAACGACGCCGTGGGACCACCGAGCGCGGAAGGCTTGAGAACCACAATGTCAGCGGCCCCCGATTCGATCACCTTTTCCAGATCCGCCGCCCGCACCACCGACTCATCCGCAGCAATTGGACAGGTCCCGAACTCGCGAAGTCGGGCCATCGCATCCAAATTGTCTGGGGCCACCGGTTGTTCGATCAGTTCGAGAGGCCAGCCCGAGAACGCACCGAAAGCTTGCCGGGCTTGCTCCTCCGTCCAGCCGCCATTGGCGTCCAGCCGAATCTGAACGCCGGGTATCAGTGAATCCACCAGCGCCTGAATTCGGATCCGGTCTTCCGACCAGGCGCGATTCGCCACCTTCAATTTCAAGCTTTGATGTCCAAGGCCGATCAGGGTTCGGGCACAGGACCGAATCTCCGCAGCGTCGTGTCCGACAACAAGCCCCGAAACCGGCAAACGGTCAACGGAAGGGTCAGGCGTTTCGAAGGGAAAAAACTCGGCAAACCCTTGGCGCTGCTGCCGAGCAGAAAGGTCAAAGAGGGCCACCTCCAAAGCCCCTTGCGCCGCTGGCCTCCCGCCATTGGCCGCTGCGGAAGCAACCGAGACGGCTCCCTGCAGAAGGCCCGCGCAGCCTGCCCTCAGCGCCTCCTGGCAGTCGGAGAGATCCTCCATATTAAAACCAGCAATGGGGCATGCATCTCCCCAACCCACCCCGCCCGATTCGTCACTGAGCTCAACAAGGAAGCCCCTGCGCTCGGTCAGTAAGCCATGCGCAGTCGCAATCGGGGATCGCAAGCCCAATCGGTAGGGATGAACCCGCGCGGCCTGGATCCTCACATTATCCAACCCACAGCCATCAGCACGGCAAAGCCCAGCAGAAGCTGAGCAGTGCCTCCCAAAGCTGCATTCAAGGCAGGCCCGGCTGTGACCGTATACAGCGTCCGGACAAGCGAGGTCGCTTTCCAAATGAGTAGGCCCGGTAACAGAATCCACGCGCTTCGCCCCATGAAGAGCCAGAAGAAAATCAGCAGCGCAAAAGAAATGCCGACCAGGAGCAGGTATTCCAAGCGCCCACCGCTTCGACCCAACCTGACGGCCAGCGTCCGCTTTCCGGCAGCCCGATCCGAGTCCATATCGCGGACATTGTTGACCACGAGGATGGCCGTCGATAAAAACCCAATCGGCAGCGAAGCCCAAAGCGCTTCCGGGGCAATTTGCAGACTCTGGACATAGTCGGTGCCCACGACCGCGACCGGGCCAAAGAAAATAAAGACAGCCAAATCCCCGAGCCCTTTGTACCCAAACGGCCAGGGCCCGCCCGTGTAGGCCAGCGCCGCGAGGATCGAAATCAGTCCAACCGCGACGACCGGCCAGCCGGCCTGAGCGGTCAAGTACAGCCCGCAGAGCACAGAACCCGCCACGGCGACCCCGATGCCCCATCGCATCGCTGCTGGAGACAGAAGACCCAATTGACTGGCCCGAGGCGGCCCGATCCTGTCTTCGTTATCAGCACCCTTCTCGAAATCAAAGAGATCGTTGGCAAAGTTGGAGGCCAGCTGAAGACAAAGCGCCCCCAGCAAGGCGACGAGTGCGGGGCCCCAACGCGACCGGTCCCCCGCCCATGCCACCGCAGTGCCCACCACCACCGGAGCGGCCGAGACCGGCAGCGTGCGCGGTCGCGCCGCCAGCCACCACGCTTGCCCTTTCGTGAAAGAGCGTGACTCAGTCATCAGGATTCTCCGTTTCCCTGCACGGGCGAGACGCGATCAAGAAATCGACACAGCATGGGGTTCAAGAAAGACGGGCATTCCAGATGAGGGGCGTGCCCAGCCCCGGGCACTTCAAGGCGTTCCGCGTTCACAATCGACTGCCCCATTTCTTTCGCAATCGCGGCGAATTTTTCATCCTCCGCTCCAGCGACAAGAAACACCGGTTGGTTCAGGTCCGAAAGCGCCTCATGCAGCGGCGGCATGGAGCCCGTTCCGAGTCCGCGTAGGCTTCCGGCGAGGCCCTCTGCTCGACAGCTCAGCCGCTGCCGCTGCATCTCCGACAGGGCGGCCTCGCCCAATCGAGACTGAGTCGCGAAGAGAGGCAGAGCCATCCACTCAGCCACGAACCATTCAAGACCCCGCGAAAGCAGGCCTTCGGCCCAGGCGTCGTCCGCCAACCGGCGCGCCTCTCTATCCGAGGCCTTAGCCAGGCCCGGGCTCGCCCCGATCAGAACCAATGAACGAACCCGCTCGGGCAAAGCCACGCTCAGAGAGAGGCCCACCCTTCCTCCCATCGAATACCCGATCACGTCGCACGTCTCGACTTCGAGATGATCCAGAATGTCTTCGAGTCGAGCGAGGCAGCGCTCGATCCGGTAAGCGGCGGGGTCAGCGGGTGCATCGCTGGCCCCGTGGCCCAGCAAGTCGGGCCGAACGAACCGACGAGTCGAGCTTAGGCCGTTCACCAAACCCTGCAGGGTGGCCCCCGATCCCGTAAAGCCATGCAGGAGGAGTGTTGCCGGCCCCTGCCCTTCGTCCTCGACCCATAGCCGAAGACCATCGCGGCACTCGACGTAACGACCCGCGGTGCTCATGGGGCAAGGCCTGCCCGGGCGACCCGGCCCGCTTCCTTCACGAGGCCTCGAAAGCGTGCAACATGAGACTCTCGATCAATCGGGACCTCAACGATCCGCGGTCCTTTGAGGCCGGATTCCAGCCAAGCCCTCACAACGTCCTCAAGACGATCTTCGCGGTCTACCTGCTCAAAGGGCAATTCAAAGAGGTCCGCCGCACGGCGGAGCGTCAATCCATGGGGCGTTCGAAACAACTCTTCAAAGGGGAGGCGCGTCGCCTGCTCGGCAATGGGCAAGAACGAAAAAATGCCACCTCCATCGTTATTCAGGACCACGATGAGAAGCGGCGCCGCGTGATTCCGGGCGGAGAGCAAGCCGCCCAAGTCATGCAAGAGCGCCAGATCTCCAATCAAAAGAACGACCGGCCCACAATCTCCCAACGCGGCCCCCAGCGCCGTCGAAGTCACACCATCAATTCCGTTGGCGCCCCGATTCGCCAGGATCCGCAAAGGCTCTCTTCTGACAGGCAGGACCGCGTCGACGTCGCGAATCGGCATGCTGCTCGAAACAAATAGGGTGCAGTCGTCTCGGAGAGAGCGCTCCAGGCACATCACAACATGGAGCTCGTCCATGATGGCGGCCGCCTCAAAGGATTCATCGATCGTGACGGCCACACGCCGATCAATTTCAAGTAAGGCCTGCGCCCAATGCGGGTCGATCGAGCGGCCCGGCAACCGTTCGGCCAAATCGGCCGCCACCTGAGCCGGGTCTCCCCGGACCCAATGTGTCGCGCGGTGCCCAGGATCCCCCCATTGTCCAGACCCATCAACCAACACCATGTGCTCCGGAGGATGGGCCTCCAAGGCCAGGCGAAAAGATTTGCTGGTGGGGGCGTCGCCGAATCTCAGAATCATCCGGGGGGCCGAGCGCGCCCGAACCATTTCCTCGCGCAGCCACAGGTCAGAATGGGCGAGCACCGGAGCATCTTCTACGTGATGTCCCCGGCGAAGCCCCGACAGCGGATCGGCCAAAACGGGCCAGCCGGAGACCCGAGCGAGGTGGGCCAGATGACCATCCCGCTCTCGGCACGGCGGCATCGGACCGCATACGATCCAGCCCCGCTCGACGGATGTCATCAGCTCGACCACCGTCTCGATCTCACCGGCGTTCACCTCAGCCTTCAGCGGCGGGACCCACTCCCGAGGGTGCGCTCGCTGCGGACCCGGGTCCGTGGGCGGTTCGAGGGGCTCACGAAAAGGCCAATTTAAATGGACCGGACCCGGAGCCAACCCCAAGGCGTCTCCCACCGCTCGACGACCGGCCGCCTCGGCGTGGCGAACCGAGGCAAAATCCAACCCCGGCGACGGCATTTCAGTAAAGCGCCGAACCGCTGTTCCGTAAATCCCAACCTGATCGATCGTTTGCCCCGCACCCCACTCCCGAAGCTCCGGCGGCCGATCCGCGGTCAGGACAACCATTGGCACCCGCCCGTGGTGGGCTTCGGTGACAGCGGGCAAGTAATTCGCGGCCGCCGTGCCCGAGGTGCAGATCAGCACGGCGGGACGCCCCATTTGGCGCGCCCAGCCTAAGGCGAGGAATCCGGCGGATCGTTCGTCCAACACCATGTGAAGTCGAAGGCCCGGAGTTCGAGCCGCCGTGAGGGCCAACGGCGTCGATCGCGACCCGGGCGAAACAAACGCCGCTTCGACCCCGCTCGCGACCAAACTCGAAAAGAAAGCCTCGACATAGGCGTAGGTGGCCTGACGGTGGGCCTCGATCGGGTTATTCAGGGGATCCGGCACGGTCTCAAATCTCCGTTAACGGGGCCAAAAGCGCGCGCAGCTTCAATCGAGTTTCACGCAACTCCAGTTCGGGATCCGACCCAGCGACAACCCCGGCCCCGGCAAAGAGCCGAGCCTCAGAAACCCCATCGGACTCCGTCGAATTTCGGATTAACGCGGAACGCAGTGCCAACCACCATTCCCCGTTGCCCGCCGCGTCCAGCCAGCCAATAGGCCCCGCGTACCAACCGCGAGCGAGGCCCTCCTCCTGTGCCAACCAACGTCCCGCTTCGGCGACGGGAAGCCCCCCGACCGCAGCTGTCGGGTGAAGCCGCGAAGCCAGCTCGAGGACTGAGGGGCCATTCGCCCCTCCCCCCAACTCACCCGCCAGGGGCGTGGCAAGATGTTGAATTCCCTCAACCCTCATCAACTCGGGTTCCGGTGGGCCCGTCAATTTTGAACAGACGGGCTCAAGAGCCGCTCTGATCGAGCGCACGACCGCGCCATGTTCCGCACGCTCTTTGTCGCTGTCATGCAGCGCCTGAGCCAACGCATCGTCCTCTTCAGGGCTCCGACCCCGCCGAGCCGAACCCGCCAATGCACAAGTCTCGATGCGGCCCCCCTGCCGGCGAAGCAAAAGTTCAGGAGAAGCCGCGACCACCGTGTCATCGCCATGGGAGACAGCCAGCGTCGTGCAATGCGGGTAAATCCCCTGCAAGGAATCGAGAAAGGCTTCCACGTCAAAGCGACCCGGATGTCGAACATCGAGGGCCCGCGCGAGAACGACTTTCTCAAAGTCCCCGGCCGCGATCGCGCGGAGCGCCGCAGCGACTTGACCTCGATAGACATCATGGGCGCGGTCTGCCACGACCGCATATTCCTCGCCCGGCTCGCCCTCGTGAAAACTCGCTTCCGACGCCATGGAGACTTCTGGAACGCGATGCCAAACACGCGCGACCTGCTCAACCCCTTCTAGGAGCGAAGACTCCCAACGGTCGGTGAGCTCTCCAGGCGAGCCTCCGGGCGCCACCCTTTGGGTGACCCAAAGCGCGCAACTGTCGCCCTGCATTTTAAAGAGAACACGAGGCAAGACGAGTCGAGCGGTCGGAAAGGCATGCCAAACTCCGCCGACTTGAGGCTGATCTGAAAACGCAAAGCCGCCCACAAACAACGGCCCCGCCCAATCGGCTGTGCCTGGCCCGAGGTGAGTTGCCGCCCCGATGTCCGCCACGGCGCGCCAAGCCTCCGCGAAACGGCCCGGCCCCTTGGTTTCAATCGTCGCTTCCGCCCCCCAGCTTGCCAGAGCCAACTCACCTGCGGGCTGGGACCAGTAAAAACGATGCGCCCCCGAAGAGGCCCCTTCAAAAAGAGCCAGCGGGTCACCGCCTTCGACAGCCGCCTGGCAGCTCACAAACTGAGGACGGCCGACCCGATCAGCTTTTTCCGTGGCAACAGTGATCGCGGATTCCAGTTCCGCACGGCGAGGCGTCTTGGTCTTCATCGCCACTGTACTTCCAGCTTGCGCGCGGTGTCGGCCAGGGCGCGTTCGAGATGGCGCCGGTCTTCATCCCCCGCTTGCCCAAGGCGGTCGAGGGCGCGTCCCACCAAGGTTCGCTGAAAATGAAGCGCCACCAGACGGGTCACCTCAGGCATCAACTGGCGAAAGGCTTCCGTGATTTCCGAATCGTCTCTCTCTGTCCTTCGAATATGTTCATCAAACAGATCGATGGCCCGGTCGGCCATTTCGCCGACATGGCGCGCGTGCCGCATGGAAAGATCAAGTAACGCGTCGAGTGGAAAACCGGCACCCAAAATAGCCAGGGCCGCTCGCCCCATCTCAACATCCGCTTCAGAGAACCTCTCCTCACCATCGACCTCGATCGGCGTAACGAGGCGGGCCGCCTGGGCTGCTTGAATCAAGGCCTCCGGAACGTTGGCCTCCGCGGCGAGTTCGGATCGATTCAGGGTCCGGCGGCCAACCCCTTGCTGCACGAGGACATCGAGCAACGGCTCGGACTCCGCCTCCCCTGGGCCCTCCAGAACCTGCTGGATTTGAGCCAGAGTGAAGCCCCGCTCAAGCAGTCCTCGAATACGACGGAGGCGCTCCAGATGGGTTTCCCCGTAAATCGCCACCCGGCCCCGGCGCACGGGTTTCGGAATCAAACCACGGGTCTGATAGAAACGAACCGTGTCCACTCTGACTCCGGCCGCCAAGGCAAGGGCTTCAACACGAAACTCCATACGAAGATTCTAAGAGTCAGCACTCGAAACGTCTAGCGGCGTGACCCAATAGACCCGCGGGGCATTAAGCCCGTCTGGGATTCGACTCGGAGACGATTTCAGCAAATCGACCGAGAAGCTGGCGGCCGGCCGGCGAGTCCCGGACGCCCTTTCGGAGCCCGGCGACATCTATCCCCTCGGCGGCGATTTCGGCTTCGCGAACCTTTAGGTACCCGGCGCTCACGCGCGCACTGAACTCTGGGTGGAACTGAACCCCCCAGGCCATCGGGGCAAACCGAACGGCCTGGTTGGGGTCGTGGGCATTCTCGGCCAGCCGCACAGCCGCCTGCGGAAGCACCAGAACCGACTCGCGGTGGGTCTCCTGAACCGTCATCTGACGCGGCATACCATGAAAAAGCCGATCCGACTGGCCCGCCGAAACGCACTGAACTTCGACCGTCCCGATTTCTCGACCGTTGGCGTTCAGGCCAACGCGTCCACCGAGGGCCTGGGCGAGCAGTTGGTGGCCGTAGCAGATTCCAAGAACCGGAACCGCATCGCGAACACATCCCAGCAGCCATGCGCCCAGATCCTCGCTCCAGGCAAGGCGTTCCGTAACCATCGCCGCCGAGCCCGTGACCACCACGCCGTCGATCGCACCCCTGGCCGGAAGGCCCTCACCCGCTTGGACATCAACAACGCCGCACCGCAAGCCGGGATGACTCAAGCCAGCCGCGATCCACTCTTCAAAATCGCCTTGCTGGGCCGCCACCTCCGGAGGGGCCGAACCCGTTTTCGCGATGATCACGCGCTTCATGAACCGAGCCCCCGACCGAGCCCGTAGTGATGGAGGGCAATCGCGGCTGCCGTCGCGACGTTGACCGAATCGATGCCCGACGCCATCTCGATTCTGACGTCGAGGTGAGCGCGTCTTCGAACCGCTTCAGAAAGGCCGGGGCCCTCCGTACCCACAATGATCGCAAGCCGGTCACCCTCGGGCGCGGAGGATCCTCGAAGATTCTCTTTTCCGTTTGGATCGAGGGCAACCAAGCGATACCCCGCAGACTCAAGTTGGTCGAGATCTTCTGGCCAGTGTTCGGCCCGGGCAAAAGGAACACGGAGACTCCCCCCAAGCGAGGTCCGAATCGCCTTCCGATAAAGAGGATCACAGCAGCGCGGACAGAGCAGAACGGCATCACTTCCGAAAGCCATCGCGTTTCGGAAAGCGGCCCCCACATTGTCGTGGTCGGTTAGACCTTCGAGGACCAGAATCCGAGACGGAACGCCCGCCGACATCGCCGATTGCAGGAGGTCTGCCACCGGGCGCAGTGCGGGGCGTTCTACCATCGCCAAACAGCCCCGGTGAATCGGAAAGCCGGCGATCGAAGCAAGAACATCCATATCAGCGCAGTACACCGGGGTGTTCGGCGCATAGACAGCGATCTCTTCCTGAAGCGAACGCCAAGTCGCGTGACTCAGAAGAAAGGACTGCGGCTGAAATCGTCGCCCCTCGAAGACTGTTCGCAGGGTCTGGCGCCCTTCGACCACAAAGAGACCCCGCCGACGGTTCAACTGCGCATCCCGAAGATCTCGATAATCCGCAACCCGCGGATCCTCGGCGGTCTCGATCTGGATGGCCGGCGAGGGACCGCTCACGGCAGATCGGGCCGAAGCGACGCGATACTTAACTCAAAGGTTTGCAAAGAAATCGTTTCCCTTGTCGTCCACCACGATGAATGCAGGAAAGTTCTCGACCTCAATCTTCCAGACCGCTTCCATGCCCAGCTCGGGATATTCGAGGGTCTCGACTTTGCGAATGCAGTCTTGGGCCAGAATCGCCGCGGGCCCTCCGACGGACCCAAGATAAAAGCCGCCATGCTTCTGGCAGGCGTTCGTCACCGCCTTAGAGCGATTGCCCTTGGCGAGAGTGATAAAGCTTCCGCCGTTTTCCATAAACAAGTCCACATACGAATCCATCCGGCCAGCCGTTGTCGGACCAAATGAGCCCGAGGCATGTCCTTCCGGAGTCTTGGCCGGACCCGCGTAGTAGATAATATGATCCTTGACGTACTGGGGCAGGCCCTCTCCCGACTCGATCCTCTCTTTCAGCTTGGCATGGGCGATGTCGCGGGCCACCACAATCGTACCGGTCAAGCTGAGCTGGGTGGTGACCGGATGACGGCTCAGTTCCGCGCGAATCTCCGACATCGGTCGATTCAGGTCAAGCTGAACCGGTTCGGCTTCAACGGCCACCGCATCGAGATCCGGCAAGAAGCGCGCCGGATCGGTTTCCAATTGCTCAAGGAAAACGCCCTCGGCGGTGATCTTGGCGCGAATTTGCCGGTCCGCTGAACACGAAACCCCCATTCCGACAGGGCAGGACGCACCGTGACGAGGCAGCCGGATCACCCGAACGTCGTGGCAGAAATATTTACCGCCAAACTGAGCGCCAATCCCCACCTCCCGGGTGAGCTGTAGAATTTGCTCTTCGAGCTCGACATCTCGAAAGGCTCGGCCCCATTCATTGCCCGAGGTCGGCAACCCATCGAGCTCGTGGCAACTCGCCATCTTGACCGTCTTCAGCGTCGACTCCGCCGACGTCCCTCCAATCACGATCGCGAGATGGTAGGGCGGGCAGGCGGCCGTCCCGAGCATCTTGATTTTCTCAGCGAAGAAGGTTCGCAACGAGCTCGGATTCAACAACGCCTTGGTTTCTTGAAAAAGAAACGTCTTATTCGCTGACCCGCCACCCTTCGCGATAAACAGAAGCTTGTAGGCATTTCCATCCACGGCGGCGAGATCAATCTGAGCCGGGAGATTGCTCCCTGTATTTTTCTCATCGTACATATTTAAGGCGGCGTTCTGAGAAAACCGCAGGTTTTCTTTTTCGTAGGTTTGGTAGATGCCCCGAGAGAGCGCCTCTTCGTCTCCGCCCCCGGTCCAGACGCCCTGCCCCTTCTTGCCGACCACGATGGCGGTCCCTGTATCTTGACACGAGGGCAACACCATCCCCGAGGCGACGTTGGCGTTCTTCAAAAGTTCGAGGGCGACAAAACGGTCGTTGTCTGAGGCTTCCGGATCCTCAAGGATTTTTGCAAGCTGGGCGAGGTGGCCCGGTCGCAGCAAGAACGAAACATCCCGCATCGCCTCTCGGGCCAATAGGGTGAGGGCTTCGGGATCCACCCTCAGCAGGATCTGCCCGTCGAATTCGACCGTCCCCACATAATCGCTGGTCAGCTTCCGATACGGGGTCGTGTCGTCGCCTGGTTCGAAGAGCGTTTGAAAATGAAATTGGGCCATCTCGCTAAAAATCTCCCGGATAGTTGAATCTCGCACAGCTTGGCCAGCCCCACGCCATCCCCGACCGGCGGCGGCGAGAGTAGCGAAGCCCCCATGACAGCTGGAGGTATCTCCGCCAAGCTCCCGGTCCACACACGGCGTCTCACACCCCGAGAGGACTCTTCTCATGCAATCCGCAGATCGGCCGCTTCACTTCGGCGTGACCCTGCCCCAAATCAAGCGCTCTTGGCCAGAATGTCGAGAGGCCGCGATCCACGTGGACGAGCTTGGGTTTGACTCAGTCTGGGTCTGCGACCACGTCTACGGGGTGCCTCGGGCCGACCTCCCCATTCTCGAGGGGTGGTCCCTTTTAACCGCCGTGGCCGCCATCACTGAACGGGTCGGACTCGGGACCTTGGTGCCCCCGCCTTTCTTCCGCAACCCCGCCATGCTGGCCAAGCAGGTCGCCAGCATCGATCAAATCGCCGGAGGCCGAGTCATCATGGGGCTTGGGGCAGGCTGGTTTCAGCCCGAATTCGAGGCCTACGGCAATCCATTTCCGCCGCTGGGCGAGCGAATGAAGGCCCTCGAGGAAACGGCGCAGATTCTTCGCAGCATGTGGACCGAAACAACCACCACATTTTCCGGGCACCACTTTCAGGTTTCTGAGGCCTACTGCGAACCCAAGCCACCCCGCCACACCCCGATCCTGATCGGCGGCACGGGTGAGCGGGTTCTGATGGGGATCGTCGCCCGCCATGCCGACATTTGGAACAACATGGCGATCGCGCAGGGACTGCTCGCCCAGAAAGTCGAAGCCCTTACAAGAAGATGCGAGGAAGCCGGGCGGGACCCTGCGGAAGTCGAGATTTCTCAGCAATGTGTGGTCATCGTAGAAGAGACCGAAGACGCTGCCCGGGCGGCGCTGGCTCGAGCTGGGAAAATTTATGGGGGACATATGGGTGCGGGGCTGGAAGAGCATGGCATCTGGGGAACCCCGGACCGGGTCGTCGATTGCATCGAAAGGCACCGCCAGCTGGGCTGCACGAGCTTCATCATGGAGTTCTTTGGCCGAGACACACGCCCCCCGGCTCAGCTCTTTGCAGAGCAGGTTCTGCCCCAATTGGGCAGCTGAAGCGGCCGGCGATTCAAATTCAATGCGAATTCAAGGGAACGATTTTAGGCCGGAGTTCGTCGATCCGAAGAAAGAACCTTTAAGCGGGCCCTCGAACGGTGCCCCAATTCGAGGCAAATCCCTGCGGGAAAGCTCACCGCAGAGGTTTCCCCCGGTTATCCTTCGTTCTATGGAGATATTCCGCGTGAAATGGACCTTGACCTTGTGGCTCCTGCCCCTCGTCCTGTGCCTGCTGGCCACCACCCCTCAGGCCGCAACCACCGAGCAACCGCTCACCTGCGAGCGTATTCCGGAACTCACGCGCACCTATCTCCATAAACACATCCGCTTTCATTACGTCAACGACGACCTCCGTCAACGCCTGGTCGATACCTACGTGAAGCGTATGGATGGATCGCGCAGCCTGTATCGCTCAGATGAGGTCGACGGCCTCCGCCTACAGCTCCGCGGCGTGATGCAGGACGTTCGCCAGGGAGACTGCAGCTCGCTGATGGCGATCTACGCCGACCAAGCGAAGCGCTACGAGGTCCTTGAGGAGCTGGTCCGGACCGTCCTGAATGACCCAGAGTACGAACTGGACACCGAGGCCATTCTCATCATCGATCCAGAAAAGCGAGCTTGGCCCAAAGATGAAGCCGGCCAGAAAGAGCTCGTCACCAAGCTGGTTCACTTCCAAATGTCCAATTACCTCAGCTCGGACATGGAGCTTCAAGAGGCCAAGGAGAAGCTCATCCATCGCTATGAGCTGAACACCAAGCGCGCCAAAGATCGAACCGAGGAAGACATCTACGCCGCCTATCTCGACGCTTTTGCCTCGGCCCTTGACCCTCATTCCAACTATCTCTCCAGCGATGTTCTGGAGGATTTCCAAATCAGCATGCAACTCTCGCTGGAAGGGATCGGTGTCGCCTTGTCGTCCAAGGAAGGCTACTCGGTCGTCGAAAAGGTGATCCCGGGCGGTGCAGCCGACAAATTGGACGTGCTCCGACCGAACGACAAGATTATTGCCGTGACCCAAGAGGGCGGCGAACCCGTCGACATCATCGATATGGAGCTTCGAGACGTTGTGCGATTGATTCGGGGCGAACGCGGCACCACTGTGCATTTGACGATCCTCCGCCAAGACGAAACCAGCGAGAGGTTCCGCGTTTCGATCGTGCGAGATAAAATCAATCTTGAAGAACAAGCCGCCAAGCTCCGCTTTGAAAATGTGGAGGTCGATGGCAAGACGATGAAGCTGGCCATCCTTGAGCTCCCCTCGTTTTATGGGGGCAGGAGCCCGGGGGAACGACAAAGCAGCGACGACGTAGCCAGACTGCTTAAGGAGGCCAAGGAAGCCAAGGCCGACGGGCTGCTTCTTGACCTGTCGCGAAACGGGGGAGGACTCTTAGAGACTTCAGTCGATATCGCGGGTTATTTCCTTGAAGGGGGCGGCGTCGTCGCAGTCAAAGACACTTTCTCCAACGTCCAAGTCCTGCGCGATCGCAATGAAGACATTGCTTGGGACGGCCCCCTCGTGGTCTTGACCTCACGAATCAGCGCATCGGCCTCAGAAATCGTGGCCGGAGCACTCAAGGACTACAGCCGGGCGGTCGTCGTTGGAGACGATCACACTTTCGGCAAGGGCACGGTCCAGAGCATGGTCCCGCTGCCGGAAGGCCTTGGAGCTTTAAAAGTCACCACAGCGCTCTTCTTCCGGCCAGGGGGAAAGTCGACACAGCACGATGGCGTCGGCGCAGATGTCGTTCTGCCGTCTGTTTTCGCGACAGATGATTTCGGCGAGGCACACCAGAGTTACTCCCTTCCCGGACAAGCCATTGACCCCTTTATCGAGAAAACACCAAAGGGGCCGATGGTCGTCTCCGCGCCGAACGCACTCGCATGGCAACCGGTCACTGATGACCTGCTGGTCGAGCTGGCGCGCCGGTCTCAGAGCCGGATCAGCGACAACGAAGACTTTGCGGAGGTTCGCGAGCGACTGGCCAAAGTGGAAGAGCGTAACGGGGTCGTCCACCTCGCTGAGCTGATGGAAGAGCAGAACGAGGAAAACGAGCAGGAGAAAAAAGAAGAGGCCCCGGGCGAAGACGAAGAAGCAGCGAAGGAGGCGGAGTCGTCTGCGGCAGAGCAAGGCGCCGAGGAAGAGGACGAGCCCACGCCCCAGCAGCTTGAGGCATTGCTGATCCTCGCTGATCTTGTCATTCTGACCACGTAGCCGGATCGATGCTTCCGCTCGGCTCCGGCCCGCACTTTGGTCCACCCAAAGGTGGGGGAGCTAGGCTAGCCTGCTGATCCCCGGGTCAACGCGATTCGCCGCGTAAACTCGAATCACCCCGAAACCCCAGGAGCCAGTATGAGTCTGGACGACGCCACCCGACAGAAGATCACGGACCTCATCGCGGAAAACCGCGTTCTCCTTTTCATGAAGGGAGATCGATCAGCCCCCCAATGCGGCTTCTCCGCTCGTGTGATCGAAATCCTTGAGGGCTACGGCGCGCCGTACGAAACGCTGGACGTCTTATCGAATCCCGATGTCCGCGAAGGCATCAAGGACTACTCCTCTTGGCCCACAATTCCCCAGCTGTATGTGGGGGGCGAGTTCATCGGGGGCTGCGACATCATCACTGAAATGCATGGGGCGGGAGAGCTCTTCGAGCCCCTGGGCGTAGAACCGCCCCCCGCAATCAACCCCGAGATCCACCTCACCACAGAGGCCGCTGAGGCCCTCGGTCAAGCCGTGGCGCAAAGTGGGGGACCCGACCAGCACCTCCATCTCAGTATCAGCCAAAATTTTCAGAGCACCCTTTCGATGGCGCCCCAGTCCCCTATGGACGTTGTCGTAGAAACCTCGGGTGTGACGCTCATGGTGGACCGGCTAAGCGCTGCACGGGCAAACGGTGTCACCATTTCATTGGTTGAAACTCAAGACGGACGCGGGTTCAAAGTCGACAACCCCAACGCGCCGCAAGTCCAAACCATGTCGGTCCAGGCCTTGAAGGAGTTGATCGATTCGGGAGGCCCATTCGAATTACTCGACGTCCGAACGCCAGAGGAATACGAGACCGCTCGACTCGAGCAAGCTCAACTCGTCGATCAGCGCCTCTTTGAACGCCTGCAAACACTGCCACGAGATACGCGCCTCGTGTTCATCTGCCACCACGGACCCCGCGGCGTTCAAGCTGGAGAGCAATTCCTCTCCATGGGATTTACGGATGTCCACAATGTGACAGGTGGATTGCATGCGTGGTCCCAGGAAATCGACCCGAGCGTGCCCCAGTACTAAGGCGGAGAAGTCAATAATGCCGATCCAAATCGCAGGCCCGGGAGGTGCCCTCGAAGTCCAGGCCGCCCTGGACGAAGCGGTCAGCCAGGCCATGCCGGAGGCAGAAGTGGAAGTCACCGCAGCGGGCCCCGGCCACTTCGAGCTGCGCGTGACGTCCACGGCATTTGCAGGCAAAACCCGCGTTCGGCAGCAGCAGCTGGTCTACGGCGCGATCGCGCACCTGATGAGTGGACCGAACGCTCCAGTCCATGCCATAGACCGGCTGGAGTGCATCATTCCCAAATCGGCGAGCAAAGCCGAATCCCGCTGACGTCCCGCCTACCAATTTGGCAACGCTAGAGCAGTTGCCCCTGGCCGTCGTCGCCCGGCCCACCTCGAGACCGCCGAGCGGCAGCTTTCTTGCGAGCGGGCTTAGTCGGCGGAGCGACCGGCGTGAACTTCACACGCGAAACGGGCTTCGGCGCCAACCGGGCACCCCGTGACGTAGGACTCGTCGATTGCAGCGTTGAGAGATCGTAATCTGCACTCTTCACTCGCTGCCTCTTCGCCGGTACGAACGCCAGGTCCACTTTCCCGGTTTCTCCAAGGGGCAAGAGGAGATCCACCTTCCCACCCTTGTCTTTGATCAACTGATACTCACGGTTTCGGATGAATCGCTCAATCCGGATCTTTTTCCCGTAGGCAATTTTCTTCTTATCGCGATAGACCACCGTAAACTCAACGCCAACATCGGGATCAAAGATTTCGCAGTAAATCAACTTCCCGCCAAAAAGCACCTTCTCCGGCGCGGCCATCACTCGATAGGAACCATCGGCAGCAATCGCGAGAACCAAGTCATACTCGGTGACCGTCATTTTATGCGAGTCGCCCCGAACGTCACTGCCGAAGAAGCCTGAATCGGAATCAAAACTCAGTTTGATGTTCTGGCGCGCTACGGATTTTTTATCGATGGCTTTAATGCGAGTAATCTCTGTTCGCCTAGGAAAGCGATCGCCATACTTTTTTGCGAGCGCTTTCACAAAAGCGATCGTCGTTTTCTTCATATTCCGAAGCTTGCCATCAATCGCCTTGATCGACTGCTTAATCTCGTCGATGTCCTTGCGGTTCTTATCAATGTCGTAAGCAGAGATCCTTCGGATTCGGATCTCCAGGAGGCGAGTCACGTCCTCATCCACCATCGGGCGAATAAACTGTTTCTTGTACCGAGCCATCCCTTTCATGACTTCAGAACGAACAGATTCGATGGTTTTGGCCTTTTCGATCCGCTGGTAGACCCGCTTCTCAACAAAGATCTGTTCAAGGGTCAGCCAGTGCATCTTGTCGACCCACTGCGCCCGGTCGTATTCCAACTCCGCCTTCAGCTGGGCCTTCAACCGGTCGGTCAGTCCTGTGATCACCTCGGTCACAGTCAGCTGCTCGGGACGACGATCCCGAATCACAGTCAGATTTGATGAGATGGAGACGGAGCAGTCCGTATAGGCATAGAGCTGAGGCACCAACTCATTGGCTGTGCCCCCCCGAGCCAAAGTCAGCTCAATCTCCACCTTATCCGTCGTAAAATCGTCGATGGAGGCAATTTTGACTCGCCCCTTCTGAACCGCAGCTTCGATCGAAGCAATAATACTCTCAGTCGTCGTCCCAAATGGGATCTCAGTGATCACCACCTTCTTTTTGTCACGGACGTTGACCCGGGCGCGTAGCTCGACCTTTCCGGCACCATCCTCGTAGGCATCCACATCCATCAGACCGCCCTGCTGAAAGTCCGGATAAAGCTCAACCTTCTTGCCTTCAAGGATGGCGATCTGCGCCTCCCAAAGCTCAACCAAGTTGTGAGAAAGAATTTTGGTCGCCATCCCGACAGCAATCCCCTCGGTTCCGAGCATCAGGACCACGGGAAGCTTACTAGGCAGAAAGACGGGTTCCTCAGTCCGACCGTCATAGCTCGGGACGAATTCAGTCAACGGCTTATGAAAAAGCGTTTCTAAAGCCAAATCCGTAAGGCGGCACTCGATATAACGTGCTGCCGCGGCGGGATGGCCCGTATGGAGATTTCCAAAGTTGCCCTGACGATCGATGAAGAATTCCTTGTTGGCCAAAACCACCAAGGCATCTCCGATCGATGCATCACCATGGGGATGAAGCTTCATCGCTTCACCAATCACATTGGCCACTTTGTGATAGCGACCATCACTCATCGCAAAAAGCGTATGGAGAATCCGACGCTGAACGGGTTTTAAACCATCCCGAATATCCGGAATCGCTCGGTCGAGCACCACATAGCTGGAGTACTCAAGAAAATTGTCGCGCATCAGCGAGTCAAGTTGGGCCATGGTTCCTATCTCTGCCGCCGGGGAGTCGCCCGGTCACGCAACATCGGTGAGCAAATTCTCGACAACAAACTCACGACGGGCCGGGGTATTTTTCCCCATATAGAACTCAAGCGTCCGACCCACTTCACCGAGATTGCTGACTGAAATCTGAGAGAGCTGCATCCCCTCGCCGATAAACTGACCGAATTCTTTCGGGCTGATCTCTCCCAGGCCCTTGAAACGAGTCACCTCTGCGCTCTTAATGCTCTGGGTCGCCGCATCACGCTCGGATTCGTTGTAACAGTATTTTGTTTCCTGCTTGTTGCGGACCCTAAAAAGCGGAGTCTCAAGGATGTGGACATGCCCCTTCACCACAAGTTCCTCGAAATAGCGCAAGAAAAATGTCAGGAGCAAATTTCGAATATGCATCCCGTCAACATCAGCATCTGTCGCTAAAACGACCCTGTTATATCGCAACCCTTCGATTCCATCCTCGATGCCAAGCGCCCGCATAATGTTGTAC
>NHEP01000102.1 GCA_002171515.1 bacterium TMED88
CGGCCACCAGCGCCGCGGGCAGGCCCACCAGATCGAGGGGAACGGTGCCCACCATGCAAGCTCCGCGCTCCCAGGCGGACAGATCCTCTTCGGACAGCCCTCGCGTCAGGCCGAAGATCGAGTGACCGCTATACGACCAGGGCTTGGTGGGCACATCGAGGTTCGGGTAGCGGTCGAGATCGTGGGTGAACTCTTCTGTTTTTGCGTCACTTTCTGTGGCTGAAAGTCCGGGGGCTTGCCCCGCTTCACTGGCCGCGGCCAGGGCTTGCGAATCCGCTTCGGGGTCCGCCACCGGCGCCTCGGCCTCAACCGGCGTGACTTCGAGGGGCGCCGCTAGGGCCAGCGGTGTCAAACCACCGATCAGCCAAAGCATCGCCAGCCCCCCACCCAGTTGCCCCCACCGTCCGCCTGCTCGTTGACTCCACTGCATCTCAAGTTGTCCTCCGCAAACTCATTCAGAATCCTACGCCAGCACAAAGAAGATGGCTCCTCCCCGGATCGGTGGACGAGCGACCTACTCTTCCCCCTCGGATCCGCCGGGCCCCCTTTGCACCCACCGATGAAAACTCCACAGCCCACTCGCCTCTTGGACAGACCGCGAAGAGACCTCGTGAAGACCAGCCGACACAAGGGTGGCAGCCGACGGAAAGGCGCGCCCCCCCACGCCCGGAGGCAAGCGGTCTTCGCGATAGACAGAAAGCATCAGCTCGTCCACGTTGTCGTCGGTCTGATAAAGCACCGACGAAGTGCTCGGACCCGCTTCAATCAACATCGTTTCGCACCCCTTTTCGGTCCGCAAAAAGGCGATGGCATCGATCAGTCCCGGCGCAGCACGCCGGATGGTTTTTGACGAATCGGCGGGCTCAAGAACCGCCGCCTCTTGGCCGGTTAGAATGAGGGTCCGATCTGAGGCCACCACGGGGTGGCCCCAGGGCAAGTGCCCGCCTCGAGTCAGCACCACAATCCAAGGCGCCTGGCTCCGCCCCAAGGCGTCCTTTCGCCAGTCGCTGAGGTCGCGACCTAAATTCCCACCGACCTCGAAGCAAAGAGCCGGCTCATCACGCAAGATCTGCCCGGTCGTCACCATCGCATCGGCCCGGGCTCGATTTAAAGCCAACAGGAAGTCGTCGGTTGGACTGCGCGGTGTGCTCTCCCCAATCTTCAAGGTCTGATACTGCCCGGCCTCGGTGGACCAGACCGCTGCGGATTGGAGGACACCGCCATCTTGCGGCAGCGCCTCGATCCCGAGAGCCTGAAGGCGCGCCTCAATCCGCTGGACCGATGAAGACATCAGGACTTGAGTCGTTCGCGAAAAAATCCAAGAACGCGGTCGAGGGCGACCCGCGTCGGGTGCCCGGCCTCATCGACCAAATCTTTCGTCACAACACTGTGAGCCGAAGCGGAAAGTCCATGAGCATTCCCCGGAGAAGAATCGATCTCAATCGCCTCAAACCCTGAACCCAACTCTTCTCTGAGCCGATCGAAACGCTCCGCAGGCACCATCGGGTCTCGGGTAAAGCGCAGGCCCAAAACTTTCTCTCCCTGCCGACAAACTCGCTCGCGAATCACGGCGAGTTCGTCCTCGGAAACGTGGAGGCCCCGGCGACGACGCCGACCCACCGGAAAAGGAAGCGAGGGCTGGGAAAGCACCGGGGCGCGTACAGAGGGCTCGAGCATCAGGGCCAAAGCGAAGTTACCGGTCAGGCACATGCCAATCGCCCCAACCCCGACGCCCCCAGACTCTTGGTGGAGATCGCGGCATAAGGCCCGCAGCCAATCGGTGATGGGGCTCGAACGGTCAGCGGCCAGCACCGCGAACTCGCGTCGGACACAGGCCCGCAGAAGTTCGCCGGCGGCGTAGCCCCCCGAAAAGGGGCGGCCGGTCTCACCAAAGAGCTCAGGCAGTGCCACCCGAAAGCCCTCTTCGACCAGCCGCTCGGCAAATTCGGCGACCGCGGAGTAGATTCCAGGGATCTCGTGCATCACCACAATGCCCGGTCCGCGACCCGCCCGGAAAACGGGGCGCGTAATGCCGGCGTGGGTAAAGGGTGCGCAATCGAAAGACTCAAGCACAGGAGCGTCAGTGTATGGAAGCCAACGCCATCAGCCAATTGTTATGGGCCGGCCTGTTCTTTGCCGCGGGACTCTACCTCTTGGTCCTCCGGCCATGGCGCCCCACGAGAATGTGGTCCAACCGAGCCGCCAGCGTCGACATTCTCTGGGCCTGTGGTGTCGCCATCGGGGCGATCGCCCTGATGGGAACACCGCTGTTTGAGCGGGGCGCGTGGCTCCTCATCGACCAAACCGAACTGCCGTTAACCCTGGCGATCCTCGATGGGCGGCTTGAATCCATCGCCCTCTTGCCAGACCGAATTTGGTCCGAGCTGACCGAGCGGATGGGCTGGGCTGCCTCCCCCCCACCCCAAAACGCCGAAGCCCCTCAGTCCGGTCTAGTCAGCGCCGCCGTGTTGCCGAGCGTCGTTGAAATCCTTTCCCTCCTGATTCGAATCTTCGCCTACGCGTGGGGTTTACTCACCGTCACGGTTTGCCTCGCCGTCCGACTGGCCGTCGGCGCGAAAAGAGCAGTGACTGACTTAGTCACCCGCCCCTCAACAGACGCCCTTCTGGCGGGTCGCGTCGCTGACCTGGAGGAGACCGTGCTCAGCCTCCAAACCCTGCAAACCTCGCGGCTCGAAGAGCCTGTCCAGCCGACGTAGCGCAGGGTGTTACAGTTCAAAAGGCCCTCAGACTGAAACCGACCGAAAGCCAGCGGAGACATCTAATGAAAATTTCGATTACGTACTGCGTGCGTTGAAACTACCTCCCCCGGGCCTCCAGTTTGGCGGCCACAATCCAAGAGGTCACTGGCCTTGAAGCGGTTCTCGTCAAGGGAGATGCCGGGGTCTTTGACGTTCATGTAGATGACCAGCTGATCTTTTCCAAGCACCAGCAGGGACGCTATCCGGAGCCCAGCGAAATCCTCGACCATCTTCCCCAAACAAGCTGATGGCGCACTCACTCGGCCTGACGGGCAGGCCCCAGCAAGTCGAGGGCCAGTAGGCTCATGGCCCGCACGCCAACATCTAAGCTCCCTCGGGCGTCCGGCGCGAAGCGGCTTGAATGCAGAGAGGGCAATGCCGCACCGCCGCGCCGCTGGCTCTCCCTATACCCGGCGGGAGACTGGACACCGAGGCGGAACATCAAGCCAGGGACCTCAAGGGCCCGGGCATAGCGACCGAAATCTTCGCCCCCCATGGAAGCAGGCCGCTCCACCACGGACTCGGGGCCCATCAACTTTTGAAAGAGCCCAACCGCTTGGGCGGTGAGCGCCGGATCGTTGTAGGCCGCGGGCGTATAATGTTCGCCGGGGGCGACTTTCGGCGGAGCGGTACATTGAAAAGTCCGACAGGTGTCTTCTGCGATCTGTCGAATGCCGGCCAAGAGCTGCTCCCTGACCGAGTCGCTATACGAGCGCACCGTTAACTCGAGATGCGCCGTCTCGGGAATCTGATTTCGCTTGGTCCCCGCCCGAAAGACCCCCACGGTCACGACCGCCGGGGCCTGGGGGTCCACCCGGCGACTCACGATGGACTGCAGGGCGACAACAAAATGCGACGCCGCGAGAATGGGGTCCACTGCGCGGTGCGGGCGAGCGCCGTGGCCGCTCCGCCCATAGAAGGTGACGTCCACAGAGTCAACATTGGCCATTGCCCAACCAGAGGTATAGCCGAGCTGCCCCACAGGCAGGGCGGACTCGACATGAAGCGCAAGGACAAAATTCGGTCGAGGCACTTGCTCAAAAAGTCCGGCTTCAAGTAAGTCCCGCGCCCCCGCGCCGGTCTCTTCTGCCGGTTGCCCTACGATGACCAAGGTTCCCGTCCACTCATGTCTCAAGTTGGACAGCGCTTGGGCAACGGCCACCAGGTTCGCGACGTGAACGTCGTGACCGCAGGCGTGCATGACCCCCACCATCCGACCGTCTGCGGCTTCAGCCCGGGTGGTACTCGCGTACGACAACCCTGTGTTTTCGGTCACCGGAAGCGCGTCCATGTCGCCCCGGATCATCAGCACCGGCCCCGACCCGTTCCGAAGAACCCCCACCACGCCGGTGCCGCCCAATCCTGTGATCACCGAATAGCCGGCAGACTGGAGGGCCGCGGCGACACGGCCGGCCGTCCGAAATTCATCGCCCGAGAGCTCCGGATGAGCGTGCAGGTCTTGATAGAACAGAACGGTTTCATCGAGATGGGCGTCGATCCATCCGTTCACCGCCCGCTGTCCACGCACTGTGGTCTCGGTCGACTCGGCACTGGCCGCCGCTCCGATCCCCCACAAGACCAACCACAGTGCCAGCGAAATGTTTTTCACCCCACGAGGCTAGAAGCCCTGTCGCCGCCAGGCCAGCCCCCGGGAACCCACCATCTCGTCCAATCGACTTTCTAGAAGGCCTGGGTCCGGTTAGACTCGGCGCGCCCGTCGGTCGGGCTTTTCAATGCAGGGAGTTCCGATGCCGCTCGATCCTCAAGCCCAAACGTTTCTCGAACCGCTCAATGCCGCTGAGCCGGTTGACGTCTGGGCACTCTCGGCCGAGCAAAGCCGAGCGCTCTTCACCGAACTCGGCGGTGCGGCGGAAGGTGCACCGTCTGTAAAGAGCACCGAACATCGGATCGACGGCCCCGACGGCCCCATCGGATTGCGCCTCTATCATCCACCGGGCACAGGCCCTTTCCCCATGCTGGCCTACTTCCATGGGGGCGGTTTCGTACTCGGCTTAAACTCAGGACACGACTGGGTCGCTCGGTGGCTCGCCCACGAAACCGGCTGCCTAGTCGGGCTCGTCGACTACCGACTCGCGCCGGAAGCGCCCTTTCCCGCAGCGCCGGAGGACTGCTTCCGAGCCGTTCAATGGATGAGCGAGCAGGCCACCCACATAGGCGGGCGCGCCGAGACCCTGGCCGTCGCCGGCGACAGCGCTGGGGGAAACTTGGCGGCGGTCGTCGCCCTGATGGCCCGAGAGAGGGGAGGCCCCCACCTCGCGCACCAAATTCTCCTCTGTCCCGTCACGGATTACGCTTGCGACACCCCTTCGTATGAAGAGAACAGCGAAGGCTATCTGCTGACCCGGGAGTTCATGCGCTGGTTCTGGAAACACTACCTGCCGGAGCCTGAAGCCGGAGACGATCCCTACGCGTCACCGCTGCGCACCGAAAACCTCACCGGACTTCCTCCAGCTACCGTCTTAACCGCCGAGTACGACCCCCTGCGAGATGAAGGTGAGGCGTATGCGGGAAGGCTAATCGCCGCGGGCGTCCCGACCCAGTTGACTCGGTACTCTGGAATGATCCACGGGTTCTTCACGATGCCGAACCTCTTCGAACAAACAACCGCCGCACTCGAGCAGTGCGGCGAAGCGTTGCGTAGGGCCTGGGCATGAGGGATGGTCAAATGGAAATGTATTGGCAAGGACGAGACCGAGTTACGCGGCCAAGCGTCGGCAAGCGGAGCGCTCCGCGCTGCCCCTCAAGGCTTCATCACCTGAGTCCCCTTGGCCTTTGCTTGACCCTCGCACTCGGTTTCGGTTGCCAATCATTAAGCTGGGATCAGTCTAGACACTCGGATTCGCCGACAGCCCCCTCAACCAGCGCCCCGGAGCAGCAACCAGAAGCGGGTCCGCAAAAAGCTGACCGCGCTGAACGTTCCGCCGCGCCGCCCTCCCCTGCCAATCCGGCCAACTGGGCGCCGCTGACGGGCCAAGGCCGAGAGGCCATGCGTCAACGAAACTGGGCGGCTGCCGAGGACTACTACCTTCAGGCCTTAGCCGAGACCGAGGCGCTCTCGATTCACGACGCCAGAGTGCGGAGCGCTCTCGGAAATTTGCTCCATGTTGCGGAAAGCTATCAAAGAGAAGGCGACTACGCGGCGGCCGAAAGGCTGATCCGCGTCGTCGTCGACCAGGCGAACGTGGGACGCCTCGCCGAGTTCGATACGGCCGAGCCAATCTTTGCCGCGCAGGCAACCCACTACGAGGACGAGGATCGTCCGGAGGCCGCCGCCTCACTCTTGGAGGTCGGGCTCCACCTCTACGGATCCAGTGCCCCCTCTGCGATCAACCGCCGAACCGAGTTGGAGACCCTGCTGGGAGACGCCTACCTGCGATTGGGCCAAGTGCCCAAAGCGTCTTCTCTCCTACTGAATACTCAAGATGTGGCCCAAAGCCGCTTCGGGCCGAAGTCCGTCGAGGCCGCGAAAGTCGCCGTTTCCGTGGCGGCGCTCTACGCCAAGCAAGGAAATTTCGAAAGGGCCGAGCAGACGAATCAAGACGCCGTGTCAATTCTGGAAGTGCACGAATCCCAATCTCTCACGTTGGCGCGGGCCCAGAGCCAACTCGCCCAGCTCTACCTCGATCACGGACGGGCCGAGGACGCGTTGCCCTACGGACGGGCAGCGACGGAGATCCTGTCTCAAAGCGAAACGACCACTCCGCTTCTCGTCACCACACTGACGACGCTTGCGACAGCGGAAACTCGATCCGGAGACTTAGCGACCGCCGACCGTGATTACGCCCTGGCCCTCAAAGCGTATGAAGCCCTGCCAGCCGACGAGCACACCGAGGAGACGATTCGCCTTCTCGACCATTATGCCGCCTTCGAGCGAAGCCGCGGCCGGATGGACCAAGCCAACGCACTGACTCAACGCGCAATCCGGGATCGAGCGGCTCTGGTCCAAGCCACCCCCACCGCCGAGGGCTCGAAGCCCGACGTGCCCAATCGCTGATTCAGAAAGGCGAGCGCCCCCCTCGCGATCAGGGGGACGGCGGCGGCCACCCTCCCCCCACGACCACCAAGCCAATGGGACCCGCTGCAGCGGGCACGTCCACGGCGCAGGACGCCGCCGCCTGGCAGGGCTGAATAATCGATTGACTGTCATCGATCTGGGGCAAACCGGGGCCCGTGTTGAAATTCAGGGCGAGGGGCATGGCGACATCGGGTGACGGGTCGGCAAACTGATCGGTCGCTGGGCCCAGGGGAAGAAAATCAGGCGAGGGCTCCGGCATCGGTCCAGCAGCCGCCACCGGGGGCAAAACCGCTGGAATCACGAGGGGCTCTGGCTCCACGACCGCCGGCGGCGCTACAACAGCGGGCGCAGGCGGCACCGCAGCGGCGGCCACCAACGGGGCTAGCACCACCGGCTCCTCAACGGCCACGACCGGCGGAGGCTCTTCGACGGGCTGAACCGGAAGCGGGGTTTCCACGGGAATCGGTGCCGGCTCCTCGACCACCACCGGGGGCGCCACCGCGGCCACCGGGCGAGTCGGCGATTCAGCTTCGGGTCCCCAGAGCGCATAGCCGCACAGCCCCACCAAAGTCATTGCGGCCAGGACCGCAGCATTCTTGGCCCACGCCGCGCCCGTCGTCGTCTTCGTCTCGGCCATCACGTGTCCTCCTTTGTTGCTTTTTTCATCACAGAAGCACCGACTCCATCCGTCGAGTTCTCCGGCGGGTCCCCCGACTCAAAAGTCGTACTTCACGTAAGCGCCCACGATATTTCGCGAATAATTAAACACCGCCACGTTGGAGTCCGCCCGGGTATAGGAATACCGAGTCAACACACTCCAATGCTCGCCAAAGGCACGCTCCACCATCAAAAAAACCGTGGCGATCTTATCGAGTCGGTTGTCGGGAGAAAGCGCATAGACTTGACCATTCACCGTCGGCGGCGCCGGATAGCTCGAAGGGAATGTGTAAGGCCGGTAGCTGAAGCTCACCAGGGCGTCGACAATGAGATCCCAGAACAGCATGGCTTCGGCCCCGATCAGCAGATCATGGCTGCTGTAATCCCAATCGGTTCCATCGGCCCAGTAACGTTCGAATGCGTATCCCCCGCGAACTTCGAAATCGTGAAAACCGGCCGAGTTGAACTTCTGAAACCGGTATCGCTGTAACACAAAGGGGCGAATTGAATCCCCGTCCCGGTTGCGCGCGGCTTGCGAATTAAATGGCTCTTCACTGGACCATGGCACTTCATAGGGCGCGCAGGGCACAGGAGGCTGAGGCCCTCCCCCGGCTTCACAGGGCTGACCCGCACCCTGCGTTTGCTGCCCGTTCGGAACCGGGGCGATGAAAAACTTGTAGTCGTTATTCATCCAGCGAAGTCCGATTTCCGTTCGCCCCCAGCGCTCCCAACCATGAAAAAGGCTCATGCTTGCGTCCTGGGTCAGCAAAAAGGGAGAATAATCGACCCACGCGTAGCCCACGCCATAGCGTGTCCGAAGAAGCGTCCGAGGTCCCAACTCGTAATCCAACCATGCGCCCGCTCGGGGATACTGGATATCGAATTGACGCAACTCAAATTGAACGTTGCCCGCGTAGGAGATCCCCAAGCCGCCCGCGAAGCGGCCTTTTCGAAACAATTCGAGCCCTGCGTCGAGGAACCATGCGGCCCGGCCGTCGGCTTGATCCGAAATACCAAGCGGATCAGGCACATCCTCGCCCAATAGCACCACGTTGGTGTCGTACTCCAGCCCCGCCCGAATCGTGGCCCACGATCGTTCCCCGAATACCTCTTCGGAGAGCAAGATTGCGGCTCGGGTGCCCCAAGACCCGTCCGGGTCCAACGTCTCGACGCGCTCCAACGCTTCCCGGGCGCGGTTCCGGTCGCCTGCGGCTTGCCAAGCCAGGCCTGCGTAAAAAGAGGCCACCGGCTCGACCTGTCGAGCGTCCCGCTCTCGGGCCCGGTCCAGCAGCTCGGCGGCCTGGCGGTTTTCTTGGGCCTGCAGGAGCAGCATGCCCCGGTAGAGGTCGAGCTGGGCGATGAGCTTCGGTTGTGTGTGGCCCTCCGCTGCGGCCAGCGCCGCCCGCGCTTCGTCGTAATCCTCCAGCTGATAGAGCGCGATGCCTCGGTAAAGCGAGAGATTTTCCAGCTCGGGATCGACTTTCTGCGCGTCGTCGAGCGCCGCGAGCGCTCCATCAAAGTCTCTTAGCCTCAACCGACATTGAGCCTCGACGAGCGCCAAGTGTGGCGAGTCCTCCACCGACCGAGCCTGCTCGAGAACCGGGAGCGCCTCTTCGCAGCGTCCAGCGTAGACGAGTTCAAGCGCTTGGCGAGTTACAGCATCACCCGAGGCCGCCCAAATCCCAGTCACCCAGAAAAACGCGAACACCCCCACCCCCACCGCGGTAAGCAGTGACGAAGCAAGGCGCCTCAAGGCGGAAAGCCCAAGCATGTTGTCCTCAACGACTCCGGTGGCGGCTTAAAGCCAATAACCCAGCAGCCAGGAGAAGCGCCGTCGAAGGTTCGGGGACCACCAAGCCGCTGGCCGCAAAGATGAGCGTTTGGCCGGCCCCGGAATGATCCCCATCGACATCGACCCTAAAGCGCGCCGTATCGCCCACCTCCAGCTGAAAGCCCAAGTAGTAGTAGTCGATCCCAGGGCCCGCCGCATAGCGTGCGGTGGTGAAGGGAGTGGGGTCGAAAAATCCAGGCTCCGGCGTGGCATCCACAATCAAGGAAACCTGAGACACGGTGTAGGTCGGGATCGAGGGGAGAGTGGTGAAGAAGATGATCGAGGGATCCGTCAAGCCGTCCGGCTCACTGAGTAGCGTCATATCGACGTAGAGGCTGAACCCAGACGATCCCGGGGCCTGTGTGGACTGGCACCCAGCTCCTGGGCTTTCGTTAATGATGGCGCAGACGTTCAGATCCACACCAAATTCGTCGGTCACCACCCCGCCCGAGACGGGTCGGATATCCGACGCGGCGGTCAGCGTGAGGTCAACAGGGGTCGGAAAGCCTGAGGGGTTCATGCCCGTCGGCGAGCCCACCTGAAGAAACTGCACGGGAATTTCGACCGCGGACGCGGGAATCGCCGCGCCCACCCAGAACGCCGCGAGCAGGACGAACCACCCGCGTCTGATGCCGATTCGAATCTGCCCCATCTTCAATGCCTCATTGTTTCGGGTTCTTTCAGTCCCCACCGAGAGCACCGACCCAGCGTCGATGCCCCATGTGGATCGGTCCCGGCCGGTGCGCGCGTTTGAAAGCCACGAAATCCTCCTCGAGTCCGGCAGTCAGTGGTCGACCGAGGCCTCATGTGTCAGATCCCGGTTCTGGGTGGGGCAACGTTTTTCTTTTGATTCCGCGAACTTTTAAACTTTCCGGCCTCGGCGTAAGACTGCCGCCGGCCCAGCGACTCGGCACCCGGTGAGTCCATGGGACGGGGCCAGGCACGGAGACCGGCCGGTATGCGATAGACTCCGGCGCCGTGCCGAACTCGACGCAATCCAATTTTCAGCCCCACCCGCTCCGACTGGCGCAAAAGGCCGCTCTGCTTGGAGCCCGGTCGGCGATCGGCACGGTCGGGACTGTCACCCGCCCGATGCGCCATTTTCGGAGTGCTCGGCTTGAGGTGCATCCCCACCGCTACGGACATCGGCCCGCAGAATCCTTAGAGGTCATCGAACCCAGCCCCCATGCGCCGACCCGCGCCCCGGTCGTGTATATCCATGGCGGGGGATGGATCATGTGCGACAAAAGCCTCTACACGGCCGAACTGGGCTTCCTCGCCGATCACGGTCATCGGGTCTATAACCTCGACTACCCGCTGGCCCCCGAGCATCCATTTCCGATGCCGCTCCGGTCTCTCACCCAGGCCTTGGAGTGGGTGAGACAGCAAGAAGGGCCGGAGACACCGATTCACCTGATCGGTGATTCCGCCGGAGGCAACTTGGTGGTGATGCTGGCTCTGCTGATTTCCTCGCCTGCCGAATTCGAAGCCATCGACCCAGTGCTTTGCCAAACCCAGCGCCCGAGGCTGTCCCGAGTCGTTTCACTCTATGGCGTTCTGGATCGGACCTCGTGGGTGAACAACCGATTCCCGATGGCCCGATTGATGCTGCATTGCTACGGCGGCCCCGGGGCCACGGCCCAGGAGGTGGGCCCGGAGCTTTTCCTCACGCCTTGCGACCTCCCTCCCGCGCTCTCGGTGCCCTGCCTGCTCGCAACGGGAACCGCAGACCCATTGGCCGAGTCCTCCCAAATTGCGCGAGACCACCTGAGTCAGAATGGTGGAGAGATCGAGTACATCGAATATCCCGACGAACAGCATGGATTCTTCAATCGCCCGAAGCGCCCGGCGTCACAACGACTACGGGGCGACATTCTCCGCTTTCTAAACGAGGACTAGAGCAGCCTCTTCATGGCGGATCGAATCCTTCAGTCAGCCCCCGACGAGGCCATTCTCGAAGTTTTTCGGCACTTGGCGCGACGTGGACACCCGGCTTGGATGACCGGCGAGTCGCTGGCCGAGCACATCCTGGGCCGACCGCCGGGATTTATCACCCTGCAAACCACGGCTCCAGGGAGCGAAATCTCGGAAATTTTCCGTCACGCCGTCCCCACCCATCCCGGGGGACGCATCTGGCAAATCCCGACCCGGAGCGGACCGGTTGATTGTCAGCCCGATCAGGATTCACAAGGGTTAAACAGCGCGCTGTCCGAAAGGGGGCTGACAAGCTTCGCTATGGCGTGGTTTCCGCTCGAAAACAGTCTCAAAGATCCCTTCGAAGGATATTCGGATCTTCACGCAGGACGCCTGAGACTCGTTGAAACCAACCCATCCCCCTTCAATCAGAATCCACGCCTGATTCTCTCTTTGCTGACCCGAGTGGCCCGTTGGGACGAGGCCCCCGATGCGGACTGCCGACAGGCTCTGTCCACGGTGACTCTGCGCGCGTGGGAATCCATCCCCAGCGCGTGGCGCGGAGCGACGCTTAAGAAAATTTTCGAGAGTCCTCGGCCCGCCCAGGTGATCCGCCTCCTCAACCAGACGGGCCTCGACGAGCGGCTGGGAGTCCGCCCCCAAGCCGACACCGCCTCGTTGATTGAACGGTGCGCCGAAGACCCGGTGCTCCGTCTCAGTCTCTGGCTCCGCGGAAGCCGCCCGGGGCGCTTCCTCCGGCGCCAGCGTTTTGATCGCTCTGCAGGCGACCGGGTTGTGAGATTGCTCAGTGCCCACCCTCTAGAAGAAAACTTCTCATCTCGGCGCCGCTCATCCCTACTTCGACTGGCGGCGATCCCGGCCTCAGATCGAGAGGCGCTCTTCTGGCTTCGAGAGCGAGAGCTTGAAAACCTCCCCGACTCGGCAACAGCTGCGCTGAATCAACAACGACTGATCGACCTCCGACGGAGCCTCGAAGAGCATCTCGCACACGAAACCAACGCACAAAAAAGCCCCGCGTTAGCACTCGACGGACGGGGCATCATGGCGGCCCTCGGGATCGGAGCTGGACCGGCGGTTGGTCAGGCCATCGACTACCTGAAGCGCGAAGTCCAGAAAAATCCTGAACTCAATCGCCCCGAAAAACTGCGATCGATGCTCGAGGAGTGGAGCCCCGGCTCAACCCCCTCGAACGACTCCGCGACCTAAACCTCACCTCAAGCCAAGAAAGCGAAACGGGCGGCATGGAAGATCTCTTTCGCGCAATTCAGTCCGCTGCTTCCAAGGCCGTCTGGTCTCGTGGCGTACAACTCGTCCGCGCCGAGGCCGTGGCCGGTGAAAAAAATTCTTCCGATGAAGTCGTGCTCAGAGTCACGACACCCAAATCTTTAATGGCCCCTATCGTCACCCTTTATCCGGATGACGAGGACTGGGAATGCTCTTGTGCCGACATAGACGATCCCTGTGAGCATGTGGCCGCGGCAGCCATTGCCTTGCGTCAGGCCCGCAAAGCGGGCCATGCCCTGCCCGAGCCCAGTGCCGCAACGGCCCGCATCCGGTACCGATTTCAAAGCGTCGGCGACCGGACTCTGGCCTTCGAACGGGAGCTGGTTTCACCGGACCAATCGATCCAACCGCTCACTCAAGGGTTGGCCGCCGCACTCGCGCGACGAGACACAGGACCGCGCATCTCGGCCACACCCCTTGATATGAAGATCGAGAAAATCCTGCCATCTCGGGCAGAAGCCGTGCTTCCAGCCGAAGTGCTGGCCCGAATCATCGATGCCCTGGCCGACTTCGAAGAGGCCACCCTTGACGGCCAGCCCGTCGAGCTTTCGCGAGAGCGAGTGCTTCCCATTGTCCGAGTCGTCGATGCCCCGGGCGGCGTTCGGCTTCACGCCGACCGGGATCCCGAGGTCACCCGAACCTACCAGAACGGAGCAGCGCTCTTCGGAAAAACACTCCGCGCGGCCGGAGGGGTCGAGCTCTCGGGGCGCGAACGAGAAGACCTCCGCCGGGGCCGTTTTTTTCCCCTTGAACAATTGAGTGAACTGGTGACGGAGATCCTACCCTCACTCGAACAACGCCTTCCTGTGGCCAGAGAAACGGATCGACTCCCCGACACCACATCTCGGGAACGACCGAGACTTCATATCCAAGTGGACCGGGAGGGAGAACGGCTGTCCGTTCTCGGAACCGTTGTGTACGGTTCGCCCCCCTGCGCCCGCATCGACGCTGGACGAATGGTTCATCTTTCAGGACCGGTTCCGGTTCGCGACGAGCCGGGCGAAAAGGGGAAAATCACCGCGTTACGCGAGGGCCTTGGCCTGCAGCCTGGACACCGCGTTTCCCTGGTGGGCGATGAAGCCATCGCCATGGCGGAACGGCTGGCAGTTTTTGACGGTGAAGTCACCGGGGACGCGCATCGAAGCTTTAAGCCGCTCGGTGAACTCAGCCCCCGCATCGACTTCGAGGGCGACAATCTCAACGTCGTATTCTCGCTGACTGACTCCCCGGACCCCGCCTCCACAAGCCCCGATTCCGCCCAAGTGGAATCCAGCGCGGTGTTGTCCGCTTGGCGAGAGGGAAGCGGATGGGTGGCTGTGGGAGACCTGGGTTTTGCCCAGTTGCCGCGAGACTGGTTCGAACGCTTTGGATCCCGCGTCGCGGACCTGCTCTCCGCGCGGGACGATCAGGACCGACTTCCCACCTGCGTTCTGCCTGACCTCGCCCAGCTCTGCGATGATCTTGATGCGCCGCCCCCCCCTGGCTTAGAACGTCTTCGACCGCTGATCGAAAACTGGGAAGGCCTACCGCCGGCGGGCCAACCGGCTGGGTTTCAAGGCGAACTCAGAACCTACCAACAGCGCGGGGTCGATTGGCTTTTGTTCCTTCGGAGCGCAGGCCTCGGCGCACTGCTCGCAGACGATATGGGGCTGGGCAAAACCGTCCAAGCCATCTGCGCTTTAGAGCCCCGCGCTTTGGTCATCGTCCCGACGAGTCTGCTCTACAACTGGACAGAGGAGCTGGCACGTTTTCGACCCGACTTGAAGGTGACTGTCTTTCACGGACCGCGTCGACTGATCCCGTCTGATCCTGATGTGGTGTTAACCAGCTACGCGATCCTCCGTAACGACATCGAACAGCTGGCCAGCATGGAGTGGTCGACTCTTGTTCTAGATGAAGCACAGAACATCAAAAATGCGGACAGCCAGGCCGCTCGAGCCGCCTACCGAATTCAAGCCCCATTTCGGATCGCCCTCACCGGGACCCCGGTTGAGAATCGCCTTGAAGAGTTGTGGAGTCAGCTCCACTTTCTCAACCCCGGACTCCTGGGGGGCCGAAGCGACTTCGAACAGCGGTATGCGCGTCCGATCGCGGCGGGAGATCAAGAGATCGCAAGCCGCCTTAGGCAGCGGATTCGCCCTTTCGTGATGCGCCGCCTCAAGCGAGAAGTCGCCCCAGAGCTTCCGCCCCGCACCGACGTTGTTCTTCACTGTGAACTCGACTCGGAGGAACGCGCCGTATACGACGCTGTGCGGGCCGCGAGCGTTGAAGCAGCGGTCCAGCAACTTCGGTCCGGGGGCGGCGTCATGGCTGCCCTTGAGGTTCTTCTGAGACTTCGGCAAGCGGCCTGCCACCCCGCACTGGTTCCGGGCCAAGAGGCAACGGGATCCACGAAACTCAATCTCCTTGCGGAACGGCTCGAGCAAGCCGCAGCCGACGGCCACCGTGCCCTGGTCTTCTCTCAGTGGACTTCACTGTTGGACCTGACTGAGCCGGTCCTCGCAGAAAAGAACATCGAATTCGTCCGACTCGATGGTTCCACCCGGGACCGAGCCGCCGTGGTTTCTGAATTTGCCGATGAACAAGGCCCGCCGGTCATGCTGGTCTCCCTCAAGGCCGGAGGCACCGGATTGAACCTCACCGCCGCTGACCATGTCTTCCTACTCGACCCTTGGTGGAACCCCGCAGTCGAGCAACAAGCCGCTGACCGAGCCCATCGTATTGGTCAAACACGCCCTGTCGTCGTCCACCGGATCGTTGCCCGAGAGACTGTCGAAGAGGGCATCCTTCGCCTCCACAAGCAGAAACGCGATCTATCAGAGTCCGCCCTGGGGACGGGCAACAGCGGCGATGGGCTCTCGAGAGACGATTTACTGGGGCTGCTCGATCAGTAGTCGTCTTGGCCGAAAAAGGACTTCTCATATCGGTCGGCCATTTCGGCCAAGAAGACAACGACCGAAGCGACCTTCTCGGGACGAGCCCCAGCCAGCGCCATGGTCTCGACGATCGCCAGAGTTTCCGCATGAACCGCCATCGCACCGTGGGGCAGCGTCCAGTTTAACTCGAGGGCAAAAACCAGTCGCTCCGACCGAATCTGGCGAGTCGACCCAATCCGGGTGTGAAAACGCACCATCGGAAGACCGTCGTGATCGAAATACTCCACATCGACCTGCTGCCGCCGGCCTTGAGGCAGCGAAACAACCAAATGCCCTTCTTCTCGCACCCAGTTGTGTTCGGACGCACTCCCGTCAATCAATTGCTCAAATTGCGCTCGAACTGAGTCCACGCGGCCTCCTTATTTGTTCGACTGGCGACCCATTCGGGTCCGTCAACGAGACCCAGGCGCCTAAAGTCCGGACACTACCCTCCCCCGGTCAGCCCGCCCAGCGACGCCATGGAGGCGACCTTGAACAGGCCCTCCCCGGGGGCAGCCCGGTGATCTGTGATCCCCCGTTGCCCTTCCCGGTTCAGTGCCTAGTTTACGGTGCACCGGGGACAACCAGCCGCCAGGCGGCAGAGGCGACAACAATGGGCTGAGAGTCGGCCCCCTGCCCCGCGTCGCGTTGACGCTTCGCCCCTTTGGAGGAAGTAGCGGTTGAGTACACAGACCCACAAAAATCCCTACGCGGCCCTTGGAGTTTCTCGAGATGCTGAAATCGAGACGATCAAGAAAGCGTATCGGAAGCTGGCGCAGCAATATCATCCGGATCGAAACCCCGATGATTCCGCGGCCGAAGAACGCTTCAAAGAAGTCTCGGCAGCCTACGCGGTGCTCTCGGATCCGGAACGTCGAAAAAATTTTGATGAGTTCGGTGACATCGCGCTGGATGCGAGCTTTGATGCTGAAAAAGCTCGGGCGACTTCTCGTGGCTTTGGCGGCGGTTTTCCGGGCAGCGGACCTGGGGGCGGATTTTCAACCGGCGGATTCCAAGATGCAGGAGACCTCGGCAGTCTGTTCGAAGATCTTTTTGGCGGCGGCCGCGGCGGACACCGCGGGCCTTTTCCGCAGGCGGGTCCCGATCTTGAAACGAGACTGAAACTCTCCTTTACCGAAGCGGTTCTGGGCTGCGAAAAGCGAGTCGACGTCAGCCGACCGGATGCAGAGGGGCGCAACCATAGAGAAACTCTTCAGGTTCGGATTCCGCCCGGTGTAGAAGAAGGTGCCCGCATCCGTCTCGCCGGCAAAGGGGGCGAGGGAATCGCCGGAGGTCCAGCGGGAGACCTCTACGCCCGCATTCATGTTCAAAAGAACAAGTCTTTCAAACGAGAGGGCCAAAACCTGGCCCTCGATGTGCCCATCTCCATCGCGGAGGCCATCACCGGCGCGGAGGTGGACCTTGCGACGCTGGACGGTCGGGTCAGCTTGAAGGTGCCGCCCGGGACCGATGGCGGCACGCGCCTGAGACTCCGGGGCAAGGGTGTTCCGGCCCACGGAAACCGGCCAGCCGGAGATCTCTACGTCACCCTTCGCATTCGAGTGCCGAAAAAACTAGACGACGCCCAGCGGAAAATCGTCGAGGAGCTGTTCGACGAAGACGCCGCACGCTGGCGTGAGGATCTGGGCCAGTAGGCGAAGGCGGCCGTGTGGCGGGCGCGCGACCTTCGCCGCCGCCCGGATCAGTCGGCTTGGGCTTCTTCGTCCTCATCCGGCTCAACGGGAAAGCCGTACCCCGCCAAGTCATCTTCCGTCGC